>CAJPST010000012.1 GCA_905373425.1 uncultured Mesocricetibacter sp. | reverse complement strand
GAATAAAACCACATCATATTCATACCAAAAAAGTGATGTATTTAAGTGAATAAAATTTTTTCAATAAAAAGAAAGTGCGGTCAAAATCAGTTGAATTTTTGACCGCACCGTAAGAATAATAAAACTAATTATTTTGAACGTTTTCTATTTTTGAGGACTTGAAATATTCATTAATAATTGGACGATATAGGAAAAATCCCAAAATACATAATTTAATTAGACTTCTAATTGCATCTTTATCTGCATATCCGCCATCGATAAAACCAACGGAAACAGACAAACATCCTATAACTATATAAAGTGTTCTTCCCCATGATTTACCTTCCAGCATTACAATAGAAGATAAAAATACAAGGAAAGAAACTACAAATGCAAAAATTAAATATGGGATAGCTCCAGGAACTACATATCCTAAAGTTCGCCACCCATCCCATAAAATATAGAAAACTGACAAAAATCCACTCACTGAAGCAAGGATATTAATCCCTGCGATTACTTTTAATGATGTAGGCGACTTCATTTGCTCTCCACAAAAATGCGACCCCAATTGGCCGCACTTACTTTATGTTCAAATATTGGAAAAACTACTCAGCTTTCGTCACTGCAATACTCAACTCAGCTAGAGCCTGCGGATTCGCAAAACTTGGTGCTTCTGTCATTAAACAAGCTGCGGCTGTTGTTTTCGGGAAAGCGATCACATCACGAATATTTTCAGTTCCGGTTAAAAGCATGGTTAAACGGTCTAAACCGAAAGCCAAACCGGCATGCGGCGGTGTACCGAATTTCAAGGCATCCAATAAGAACCCGAATTTTTCTTGTTGCTGTTCTTCATTAATGCCTAAAATGCGGAATACGGTTTGTTGCATTTTCGGATCAAAAATCCGCACTGAACCGCCGCCTACTTCGTAGCCATTAATAACCATATCATAAGCGTTAGCAACCGCACTTGTCGGATCCGCCTCAAGTTGTTCAGGGCTAAAATCTTTCGGTGAAGTGAACGGGTGGTGCATTGCAGCAAGATTGCCTTCTTCGTCACGCTCAAACATAGGAAAATCGATCACCCATAACGGAGCCCAATCATTCAGACGAGTCAAACCTAAATCACGGCCGAGTTTTAAACGCAATGCGCCTAATGCATCGGTTGCCACGTTCCACTTGTCAGCTCCAAAGAATAAAATATCGCCTGTTTGTGCTGAAGTGCGGTCAAAAATCGCTTTGATTTTTTCTTCACTCAAGAATTTGGCTATCGGGCTTTGCACTCCCTCCAAACCTGCATTAACATCATTCACTTTCAGCCACGCTAACCCTTTCGCGCCGTAAATGCCGACAAATTGAGTATATTCGTCAATTTGTTTACGGGTAATTTCCACCCCGTTCGGCACACGAATAACAGCAACGCGTCCATTCACATCGTTTGCTGGTCCACTGAATACTTTAAAATCAACGTCTTTAACAATGTCAGCTACATCTTTGATTTCTAATGGATTGCGCAAATCCGGTTTATCCGAACCGAATCGGGTCATCGCTTCTTGCCACGTCATCAATGGGAATTTACCTAAATCTACCCCAATGGTGTTTAGCCATAAACCATGAATCATTTCTTCCATCACGGCACGCACTTCCGGTGCCGTCATAAATGATGTTTCCACATCGATCTGAGTAAATTCCGGTTGACGGTCAGCGCGTAAATCTTCGTCTCGGAAGCATTTCACGATTTGATAATAACGATCAAACCCTGACATCATCAGTAACTGTTTAAATAACTGTGGTGATTGCGGTAATGCATAGAATTTTCCTTTATGCACACGGCTTGGCACTAAATAGTCACGCGCGCCTTCCGGTGTAGCTTTAGTTAGCATCGGAGTTTCAATATCCAGAAAGCCATGCTCATCCATAAAACGGCGCACAAATGCAGTGATCTTAGCCCGAGTTTTCAGGCGCTGCGCCATTTCCGGACGGCGTAAATCCAAATAGCGGTATTTCAAACGTTGTTCTTCCGTATTGTTCTGATTAAAATCCAGCGGCAATACGTCGGAGGCGTTATACACATACAATTCTTTCGCCAAAACTTCCACTTCACCTGTCGCCATATTCTTATTGATTTGATTTTCAGGACGGGCTATCACTTCACCTTTGATTTGAATACAAAACTCATTACGTAAACTTGCAGCCTGTGTTAATGCGTCCTGAAATTTAGGGTCAAAACAAACCTGCACAATACCTTCACGATCGCGCATATCAATAAAAATCAATCCGCCCAAATCCCGACGTTTATGCACCCAGCCGCTTAATGTCACTTCCTGTCCAATGTTGTCACGGTTTAACGCACCGCAATAATGAGAACGCATCATATCTATTTTCCTTTAAATTTTATTCTGAAAAAATAATCGCCAAATTATAGCTGAAAAAAAATAAAACTTCTTCTAAAATAACCGCACTTTTTAGCTAGATAGAGAGAATAATGAGCAAAGATACGATTTTTTCCGCTCCCATTGAAAAATTGGGGGATTTCACTTTCGATGAAAATGTAGCGGAAGTTTTTCCTGATATGATCCAACGCTCTGTACCGGGTTATTCCAATATCATCACCGCCATTGGCATGTTAGCAGAACGCTTTGTTACACCAAATTCTAATGTGTACGATCTTGGTTGCTCGCGTGGTGCGGCTACGCTCTCAGCCAGACGCAATATCAGTGCCACAAACGTAAAAATTATCGCAGTGGATAATTCGCAACCGATGGTAGAACGGGCACAGCAACATATTAACGCTTATCACAGCAGCATTCCGGTGGAAATTTTATGTGATGACATTCGTAACATTAAGATTAACAACGCCTCGATGGTTATTCTCAATTTCACTCTGCAATTTTTACCACCGGAAGATCGTGTGGCGCTACTGGAAAAAATCCATCAGGGTTTAAACCCGAACGGCGTATTGGTGCTGTCGGAAAAGTTCCGCTTCGAAGAAGAAAAAATTAATGATTTACTAATTGAGTTACACCACCAATTTAAACGTGCCAACGGCTATAGCGAACTGGAAGTCAGTCAAAAGCGGACTGCATTAGAGAACGTAATGCGTACCGACAGCATCGACACGCATAAAGTGCGGTTAAAATCTGTCGGATTTTCACAGGTAGAATTATGGTTTCAGTGCTTTAATTTCGGTTCTATGATTGCAGTGAAATAAATTAAAAATAGCGAAAAAAACGACCGCACTTTGGCGGCCGTTTTCACTTATAAAGGTTTAAGATCCTTATCTAACAAGCGGAACAACAACGCCTTGCCGCCTTTAAAACGGTATTCACCATATTCGGCTTGGGCATAATAAGCGCCTTTTCCTTCAGCAAAAAAGTAGCTGTGGCTAGGCAATGTCGGATTCCAGGAATTTGTCGTATTAATCGGCAAATAAACGCCCTCTTGACAGCCGGTAAAATTCGTCGGAGGGCTCAATTCCACCCGACATAAATTCGCTACATTTTTTTCACCTGCTTTGACTAACGCATAAACTTTAGCAACACTCCGTTTTTCTTCTGATGCATTTATTTGCTCCTCACCATCACCATAAAACTGTTGTTGGAACTGCGTTAAAATTTCATAATTTAACGCCATATAATCCCCCTGCATTAATGAGCGCGGATCAACTGGGGCAAGTTTAACAATAATCGGCTTTCCATTATTCAATACATCTTCATATTTAATAATAGTATAATTAGCTATAGCTAAAACAATTATCAGGGTAATTAAGGAAAATACCGTTTTAAGTTTAAGAGAAAAAGTATTTATCGCCACGCTTTGTACCACTTCAGATTTATTTACCGTAGCAAAAGATCTATACAATAAAATAGCAACCGCAAAGAAAATCACACCAAAAGTTAGTAATAAAAATGATTTATATAATAACGGAACAGCCAACCAATAATAGTAAAGAGATAAGGTTTTAATTAAAAAAAGCATTGCGATAGCAAACAACACCCGACTGGAATTCATATATGCTACTAACAACAATGCAAAACAAAATAAAATCATATTTGTTGCGACAAAACTTATTGAGAACAACAATAATACGGCCGAAACAAGCCATTTACAGGTTGATTTTAAAGAGAAACGCTTATTGTATAAAAAGCAAAAAATTAATGGCAGAAAACATACAGAAAAATAGAATAGATTATATAACCACCATTCCGATTTCAGATTTAAGAATAGGTTATTAGTTAATACATTAAATAAATCACTAAAAGAATTAACAGAAGGAAGTGTTGTTTCTGCAGAAAAATCAAACCAGCGCACGGCAGACGAAGTAAGATAAGTACCGTAAGCTAATAAAGCAAACGACCAAGCTACAGGTGTGATATTAACATAAACCTTGCTTTCCCCATCCTTATTCACATTAGAGAACTCACCTCTAAAATAAAATAAGATAGCCGAACCAAACATTAGCCAGTGCTCTGCCGATAAAGAAAAAAACTGCTGTAATAAGCTAAGTTTTATTTCTTTATCATTTCCTCTCGTAACATATAAATAATCCCAATTATATGCTTTAAAATGTACCAAAAACGCAATTACAAATAATGAAACTGCTAATGTGCGCAACCAATATGTTGATTTAAAATAATAAATCAACCCTGCGTAGAATCCCATTATCAGAATAGCATAAGTAAAATCATAACCTTCTGACGAGAATCTAAAAATATCTTTATCCAAAAAATAAAGGAATGCTAGTAATATACTGACCGCCATGAGCAAATCGACAAAATAATTTTGTGATTTTTCATAATGAAGAAACAACGCAACACCAAATAAAGTAATAGAAATAATGAAAACAGCCTCACTATTATTAATTCTTAATAAGTGAATTAGGGCAAAAATTAATACCGTTATAAATAAGGCAGATATGGTAAAAATCACTTGAATAACAGAGCTGATTTCTAAATGTGGATAGCGGATAAAAAACAACTTTTTCAACTGTAAGACACCAAAAATAAAGGCTCCCAATGCCAATAATATTGCAATCATTACAGTGCCAATATCATAACTGTCCTTTAATAAAAAAAAGTCAAAATTAATAACCAATGTAGTAAAATGGACTGTTAATGGAAAAAGATCAAGGCGCTTTCGATAGAAAATAATACAGATAATAGAAATTAAAAAAGATAAAACTGTTAAAGAGCTATACAAATCAATGACAATAGCAAATAAACAAACTGCAAGCATAATATTGGCAATCTTTGAAACAATACGCCAAGAGTCATCATGTAATTTTCTATAAAATTTTTCGGATAAAATGACAAACAATAAATTTAACCCCATAAATAAATAAGGTGTTAACTCATCCAAATGAAAAGTATTCGAATATAACCACAGAGTGACATTTACTGTGGCTGCTAATAATAATGCACTACCCACATTAGGCAAAATTAACAATAATGGAATTTGAAACACCGACCACAAGGCAAATAATTCCCAAGCATTCGCACCTGTCTGATAAATTTGGCCGATTAAGGCAAACAAAGCTCCAACAAAAACCGCCGTAATAAAAAAGAAGATTGAGCTAACCGTTTTCACCCCATCCCCGGCAAGCTGTTTACTTTCACGAACATAAAACACTAAAGCCAAAACGAGACTTGTAGTCAACCAAAATTGAGTTGCATATAGTTTCTGAAATTTCGAAAAGTAATCCCAATTAGCAGCAATCCAACTGACAACACCACTGGAAAAAAATCCTGCGCCTAATAACAAAAATAAAAGAGCCAGATATTTTTGCCAATCAAGATTAAATAATTTGCCGTCCATTTATCTCTCCCAAAAAGCTTGTTTTATTATGCGGAAAAATATGAATTCTAACTGATTTATTTCACCATTTATGGCATAATTATTCTCAAATTTCAACTCAAAAAGGAGGCTCTATGCGAATTTTACATACTATGTTGCGTGTCGGCGATTTAGAACGCTCAGTTAAATTTTATCAAGATGTATTGGGAATGCGTTTGTTGCGCACTAGCGAAAATCCGGAATATAAATATTCTTTGGCTTTTTTAGGTTACGATGATGAAGATAAATCCGCTGTGCTGGAACTCACCTATAACTGGGGTGTCAGCGAATATGAACTTGGCACGGCTTACGGGCATATCGCTATCGGCGTAGATGATATTTATGCCACTTGTGAAGCAGTAAAATCTGCAGGTGGTAAGGTAACGCGCGAACCGGGCCCGGTGAAAGGCGGAAAAACTGTAATTGCTTTCGTGGAGGATCCGGACGGTTACAAAATTGAATTCATTGAAAACAAAAACGCTAAAGAGGGATTAGGTAACTAATCCGTTCCTATAAAAGTGCGGTAAGTTTTTTAACCGTTTTTCTCATTTTATTATAAAAGGCGCGAACTTTCGTTTCGTGCCTGATTTTTTCTTTTAAACAGGCTTTATTCGTGACTGAAACTCAAACTGAGACCATTAATTATAACCTGCTCAAAAATCGTTTTCGTGGTTATTTCCCAGTGATTATTGACGTAGAAACCGCCGGCTTTAACGCTCAAACCGATGCGTTATTGGAGCTTGCCGCCGTCACTTGCAAAATGAATGATGATGGCTTTCTGGAACCAGATCAAAAATGTCATTTCCATATTCAACCCTTTGCCGGGGCCAATATTAATCCTGATTCGCTCAAATTTAACGGTATTGATATTGATAATCCTCTACGTGGAGCCGTTCCTGAAACTGAAGCAATTACAGGATTATTTCAAATGGTACGCCGCGGTCAAAAAGAAGCAGAATGCAAACGATCGATTATCGTGGCACATAATGCAGTTTTTGATCAAAGCTTTGTGATGGCAGCTGCGCAACGTACAGGTGTTAAACGCAATCCGTTTCATCCTTTCGGTATGTTTGATACCGCAACATTAAGCGGATTTATGTTTGGACAAACCGTTCTGGCAAAAGCCTGTGAGACTGCGAAAATACCCTTTGATAATAAACAAGCTCACTCGGCACTGTATGATACCGAACGCACGGCCGAATTATTCTGTCTGATGGTTAATCGTTTAAAAACTTTAGGCGGTTTTCCTCCATTTTTGGAAAATAGCTAAAAAAATGACCGCACTTTTACCATTTATTTGGAAGAAAACCGAAATTATTAGAAAAATATAGACAAACCTGTTTTTTGGGGTACATTTAATCTTATATTTCAACATCTAGGGAAAATTCATGCTGACAAATGAAGTTGTAATTTCAATTATTGTGTTATTGGTGCTCAGCTTGTTACGCATTAATGTGGTAATAGCATTAGTCATTTCGGCATTAACTGCCGGTGTTATCGGCGGTTTAGGCTTGCCGGCGGAAGCGGCCGATTTAAATAATTTGGGAATGGTTGAGAAGTTCAAAGCGGTCTTTTCAACAACCATTAAAACCTTTACTAACGGCCTTGGTGGTGGTGCCGAAGTGGCAATGAATTACGCCATTCTTGGTGCGTTCGCAGTAGCGATTTCTAAATCGGGAATTACTGATTTGCTGGCATATAAGGTGATTAAACGCTTAGGCAAAACACCGAGTAGCAGTTCTCAGGCGGGATTTAAATATTTTATTTTAGCGGTTCTCGTACTATTTTCCATGTCATCTCAAAACCTATTACCAGTGCATATCGCTTTTATTCCGATTGTTATTCCACCGTTATTAAACATTTTCAATAAGTTAAAACTGGATCGCCGGGCTGTCGCTTGTGTATTAACCTTTGGTTTAACCGCTACTTATATGCTATTGCCGGTGGGATTCGGTAAAATCTTTATTGAAAGCATTTTGGTAAAAAATATTAATGAAGCCGGTGCGGCACTTGGATTACAAACCAACGTTGCGCAAGTTTCAATGGGAATGCTGATTCCGGTTATGGGAATGATTCTGGGATTATTAACGGCAATTTTTATCAGCTACCGTAAACCGCGGGAATATAAAGTTTCCGTTGCCGAACCAACGACCGCAGAAATCGAGCAACACATAGCGAATATTAAACCATTCCATGTTGGCGTAAGTCTTACAGCAATCATCATAACATTCGGTCTGCAATTATTAACCAGTTCCACTATTATCGGCGGGTTGGCCGGATTAATTATCTTTGCTGCCTGTGGTATTTTTAAGTTAAAAGAAAGTAATGATATTTTTCAGCAAGGTTTGCGTTTGATGGCAATGATCGGCTTTGTAATGATTGCCGCTTCAGGATTTGCGGCGGTCATTAAAGCAACCGGTGGTGTTACCGAGTTGGTAGATACTTTCAGCCAAGGATTAGGGCCCGATAATAAAGGTATTGCAGCTTTCTTAATGTTGTTGGTTGGTCTGTTTATTACTATGGGTATCGGTTCTTCTTTCTCTACCGTGCCGATTATCACATCAATTTATGTTCCACTATGTCTTGCACTCGGTTTCTCTCCGCTAGCGACCGTCTCCATCGTCGGTGTTGCAGCAGCACTGGGAGATGCCGGCTCCCCGGCATCGGACTCTACGTTAGGACCAACATCGGGATTAAATATGGACGGTAAACATGATCACATTTGGGATTCCGTCGTGCCGACCTTTATTCACTATAATATTCCGTTGCTGGTGTTCGGTTGGATCGCCGCAATGACGTTGTAATCATAATCCCCCTACTTAAGGGGGATTTTAATTTGAGCATGAAATCATGAAAAAAAGCACCGCACTTTTTCAACAACTAGAACAACGTATACATCAGCTTTATGAGCAATATAGCGAGTCAGGTAAGAAAAAAATCAATGCAAAATTTGACCGCACTTTATTCGGCGAAGATAATCAATCCTTTGACTATTACTTGGCTCAAGTCAATCAAACTCTCAGCCAAATCGCTCATTACCAAGATGATGACGCCGACAAACTCAATTTTCTGACACAAAAATTATGTGCTCAATGTACATCCCTGTCTGAAGCGGTGTCGATAACGCCTAAATCATATAAAAGTGCGGTCAATTTTAAACCCGTTTTATCTGCACGTGAGCAACGCAAACAGGAAATTCACAAGCTTCCCCCACGCGAACGCCTTGCAAAATACTATGATGCACTGCAAGCGCTAAATGAAAAAATAGATCAGATAATAGATCTGCATCAGCAAGCGTATGATGTAGAAAAATCACACTATACCGAGTTACTCAAAATTACCAAAGAACGCCGTCAACGCTGCTTGGATGCGATTGAGTTATTAGAAGAGTATTTAGCATTTAAAGAAACAGATTCAGAAAATAGCTAACGAATAGATTCTTAAATCAGGGCTAAGGCATGAGATGAGCTGAAAAGGCATTGAGGTTAATTCGACAAGCTAGAAGATTGAAAAATAAGAAGAGACAAAAAACAGAAAATAAAAAACCGCAAGTTACTCATATCAAAATATAACTCACGGCTTACAAAATTGAGTGGCGGAGGAAGTGAGATTCGAACTCACGGAGGGCGTAAACCCTCGACGGTTTTCAAGACCGTTGCATTCAACCGCTCTGCCATTCCTCCGCGTCTTTAAAACGAGGTGAATAATACGGATTTCAATCCTTTATGTCAAGCTATGCCCCACAAAAAATCAGAAAATCCGTTCTGATTGACGTTTTTTAAAACAATTAAAAAATCCACCGCACTTTTACATTTAAAATACAATAAAAAAGCCCTCATAATGAGGGCTTAAACTATTATCGAAAAAATTAACGACGTAAACCTAAACGAGCGATAGTTGTAGTATAAAGCTCAAGGTTAGTACGTTTTAGATAATCTAATAATTTACGGCGACGGGAAACCATGCGCAATAAACCACGACGACCGTGGTGGTCTTTTTTATGCTGTGCAAAATGCGCTTGTAAATGATTGATTTGTGCAGTCAATAATGCAATTTGTACTTCAGAAGAACCGGTATCTTTTGCATCACGACCGAACTCGGCAACGATTGCCGCTTTTTTTTCTACGCTTAGAGACATGTTATAACTCCTAAAAAGGTTATGTTGATAATACATCGTTCGCCGATCTCTAATTCAGCGACGACAAGGAACTCGTATTTTAGCGGTTGAATGGAAAAAAGCAATAAAATAATCAAAAAACCTACCGCACTTTAAGCTGCTCTATACTTTTTTTCAAATACCCATTAATAATCACAAAATATCCTACCATTTCCCTCTGTTATTTGCTATTTTATACAAATAATAATAGTTATCAAATTCAAATTTGGAGGCTAATATGAAAAAAACTATGGTGGCAAGTGTGGTGTTATTCATTTTACCTTTTGCGTCTGCTACTGATTTAGCAGATCCGGGGCAAATTAAGCCATTAAAAGAGTTTGCACCACCGAAACCAATCACCCCAACTATGGCTCAAGGCTATATGATCGAGAATCAGTTTGATCGAGTTGATCGTATGCAATATTTTTCAGTTACCAATCCCATCAACAACGGCATTGCTCCGTTGAAAATCAGCTCCGGATTCTACGGCAAAAACTTCTATAACTCTCTGCTCTCAGGCATACGTGAAGCCAAATATTATGGAATGGTGAATGTAAACTTTAGCAAAGCCAATAATTATAAAGATGCCAAAGGAAAAGTATCGGGTTGGGGCTACGAACGTTTCAATCAAGCTGTGGTTTTAGGCTGGTTGCCGAATGAATATAACGAATATCGATTCAGCTTTTTACATGATGATATTGATGATGACGAACAACCACAACATCAAATAGACGCTCTCAATACGGAACGTCATATTACTCGGCTTAATGCGCGTTTCGGTTTAGAAGACTTAAGCAATACATTAAGCTCGGAATTTTCTTATCGTCACGTGGAGCGTCGAGCCGATAACTATTCGTTACGTCGGAGCAGTCCGCAGACTTATGTACAACTAGAGCGGGAGTTATTTGATTTTTCAGTAAAACATGATGTGGATCTGGGTAAATTCCATAATATGTTAGGTGTCAGTTATCAACGGGACGAACATAACGGAAAACGTTATTTGCACACACCATCAAGGGATATTCTTAACGGATATCGTTTTGCTGACATTAATGTGGACCGCACCCGCTTATTTGATAATTTAACTTATACCTTTAATGAACAACACAAATTAGGGCTAGGGTTAAGCTATGAATATCATCACGCCCGAGCAGATAAATTTAATGCCTACATTCCTAATCCGAACCCGAAAATGGCAGGAGCATCTTTCGCCAATGCACGACAACTTTGGCAATATTATTTTGGTCAGGATTTCAAAGGCAAAATTGATCAAAATGGATTTTCCGCTGAATTAAAATATGACTTCACACCGACCGAACTACAGCAATATAACTTAAGCTTGGCTCATATCGAGCGTATTGGTGACAACATCGAACGCTTTAATTCCCTTGCGGCGATTGTTGTTCGTCCGAATGGAGAAATTGCTAATCAACAACCGGCCAATGCAGTGGTCGGCAATCCGTTTCTGAAACCCGAAGAGCATAATTATGTCAAATTTGATTTTGACTTAAAAAATGAATTCTATAAGGGCTATCTTAATTCGATTGCCGGTAACGGTTGGAACATCGGCGGTTCGGTTATGTATGACGATGTAAAAAATTTGATTATTTTAGATCGCACACGAGGCCAATCAGGCACGATAAATTCTACAGGCGGTGTAATCACGCGTAATGTCGATGCCAAATTAATCACCGCTAAACTCCATACTAATTATAACTTTCTACAACATTGGGCGATGGGAGTGAAAGGTTTCTATCACTATGGTAAAAATGATAGTGATAACCGACCGCTATATCAAATCCGTCCGTTTGAATTAAATGCCAATTTAGACTACAAAAATTACTTTGCCTACGGTAGCTATAACCTCGGTATTGCAGCCCGATATGTCGCCAAACAAAATAAGGGAGATTTCGACCGCACTTCAGGTTTGGGCATTGATAACCGTGAAGCAGCTAAAAGCTTCACCGTTGCCGATCTCTATGCCGGAATTAATTTTAAAGATCAATTCGGTATTCGTTTAGGCGTAAATAACCTATTTAACCGTCAATATGCAGAATTTATCAGCGGTGATCATGTGATGGCACTCGCACCGAATACGGTTTATGCACCGGGTCGCACTTATTGGCTCAGCTTACATGCAACTTTCTGATTATTAAGGAGATTATAATGAATTATAGCAACCTAGATAGACGTTCATTTCTTAAATTGAGTTCCGTTATTGCTTTAGCGGGTGTTGCTCCGCCAATTTTTGCCGCTGACAGAAAAATATTCACGGTTTATGGTGCACCTGCTTTGCCGAGCCTAACCATTGCTGTGGCGACTATGCAAGGACAATTAGCCAAACAAGCAGACGTAGCGTTAAAAATCTGGCGTAATCCCGATCAACTGCGTGCCGGCGTTGCAAGCGGTGAATTTAAAGTAATGATGAGCCCGAATAATGTCGGTGTCAATTTACGTAATCAAGGGCAAAAAATCGGCATGGTAAATATTTTGACCAACGGCATTACTAAACTAGTCAGTAAACAAATGTTAGATGCTCCGGAAAAATTAGTCGGTAAAAAAGTCATTATGCCGTTTAAAAACGATATGCCGGATATTACTTTCCAATCTCTATTAAAACAGCGAGGCATTGATGAAAGCAAAGTAAACATCACTTACACCGCCACATCTGCAGAAGCCGTCAGTCTGTTTTTAACCAAAGACTTTGATGTGGCATTTCTGCCTGAACCTTTAGCTAGTGCCTGTATTTTGCGTGGCAAAAAAATGGGAGTGGAAGTTGTCCGTTCCTTTGACTTCCTACATGCTTGGGCAGAAACTTTCGGCGGCAAACCGGTGATCCCACAAGCCGGTATTATTGCCGATGTGGATTTCTACAAAGCAAATGAAGCAGAGTTTGCCCTATTTCATCAGGATTTACAAAATGCATTAAACTGGGTAAAAGCCAATCCGCAAAGTGCTGCAGAAATCGGAACCAATTATTTTCCGGCTCCGGCGCCTGCTATTGCCGAGGCAATCCCTTATGCTAATTTAACTGTTACTAAAGGGAGCGAATTAAAAGAAGAATTATTTAAATTTTACGATATGCTGATGCGTTATAACCCCAAACTGCTCGGTGGAAAGCTACCTGATGAGAGTTTCTTTTTATGCTGAAAGTAGATAAAGTCCGTAAAAAACAGGCGACCTTCTTCTATATTGTTGATTATTTATGGAGCGGTTTCGCCACTTTGGGCGTTACCGCTGTTTTCATAGCACTATGGCAATGGGGTTCCAATAGCTTAGGGGACTTTCTATTACCCCCTCCATTATCTGTATTTGAACGCTCGCTGGAATTATTATCAGGATTCACCGCCAATCAACTGGATATATCGTTACAACGGGCAATTGTCGGTGTCGGCAGTTCATTATTATTGGGATTAACCACCGGCTTGATCGCAGGCTATTTCAAAACTTCCATGGCAATTCTTAAACCGCTGATTACGGTTTTGCTCGCCACACCACCAATTATTTGGGTCGTCATGGCATTATTTTGGTTCGGTTTCGGTGATGCCAGTGTATTATTTACCATTATAATCATCGTTACACCTCTCACCTTCGCCGGAGCAGCCGTCGGAATCTCCACTATTAATAAGCAATCGGAAGAATTGTTTGATGCCTATAAATTGGGACGATGGAAAAAAATCCGCTATCTATATATTCCGCACTTAACCGGCTATGTTATTTCCGGCATCAGTATTGCCGTTGCATCCGGTATGCGCGTAGTGGTAATGGCTGAATTACTCGGTGCCAATAACGGCGTCGGCGCTCAAATTGCAGATGCCCGCACCATGCTTGATACCGGTACTGTAATGGCATACGTCATACTAGTAATTGTACTAGTCTCACTGTTTGAATACTTAATCATCAAACCGCTTGAAATTTTATTTATGCCTTGGAAACGCTAACATGCTAAAACTCTTCCATCTACGCTTTGAAATTCTAAAAGATGTCATCGTACGTGATTTCAGTCTGGAATTAAAAACAGGCGAAATTAAAACCTTGTTTGGCCCTAGTGGCTGTGGCAAAACCACTGTATTACGCCTGATCAGCGGATTGGAAAAACCTCAAAGCGGGGAAATTCATAATATGTTCCGCAAAACCGGTTTTCTATTTCAGGAAAACCGCCTGCTCAACAACCTAAGTGCGGTCGAAAATATCGCTATTTTTATGGCGCAAGCAGACTATGCCCAAATCTATGAAGCTGCGGCTAAAATCGGTTTAAGTAAAAGCGATTTAAATAAATATCCCACCGAACTGAGCGGTGGCATGGCCAAACGTGTGGCATTTTTGCGTTTGTTATTAAGTGGTTGCGATCTCGCCTTGTTAGACGAACCTTTTGTCGGTTTGGATCGTGATTTGCGCGATATTCTGAGCACGATCCTGATCGAAAAAGTACAACAAAAACAACTCGCCTGTTTATTGGTTACCCACGACCGTTTTGAAGCCGCACGCCTTAGCCATGAAATTATACGCCTTAGTCCTAAAGAAATGGAAATAGGACAGGTCATTAAGTTAGAAGAAGAACTCGATAAACGCAATTCGCAATTTGAAGAAAAAATTGTCAGCGAACAATTTAATGAGACTATTTATTATGAATAACTTCCCTTCTCTTTCATTACCACAAAAAAGATGGATAAAAATAACAACATTTTTTGCTATATGTCTCCTTTGTCTTTGGGCTGTGCATTATGCACCTTTACTCATTCATTTAGGAATTTGCCTACTTATACAGGCTACATTCCAAACCAGTATTTTGTTAGCCAAACAAGCTTTAAGTCGCACAAAATTAAAAAATCCCGTTTTTATTCCAAATAGGATCTACTGTAACCTTGCAATCACATTTTTGCTGCTCTATATTGCTGCTGAAATTACTCTAGCACATAACGTTAGTGGTTTTATCGCTATCGGAATCGGGTTTATCTTTATTGCTAAATTAAAAGAACTACATTACTTTGAACTCTTTTGCTCTCCAAGAATTTTATGTTACTACTTTATACAGCTACTCGGCGGATGTGGTTATTTATGGTTAGGTTATAATCAAATCAATATGATACCTTCATTATCACCACTATATTTAATAAGCTGTGGCTATGTTCTAACTGCTTCGGCTTTAATAGCTATCTATCACCCCTTTTGCGATAAAAGTTTGCTAAAATAGAGAAAATTTTAACCGCACTTTTTCGCTTATGATTAAACTTAATACGGCAATAGCACAGAAAATTGTTCAGCGCACGATGAAAATTATCGAGAATTCCGTTAATGTCATGGATGAAAACGGAATCATTATTGCATCCGGTAACCCATCTCGTCTGAACCAAAAACATACCGGGGCAGTATTGGCAATCCGTAAAAATGAAATGATTGAAATAGATGCGGAATTAGCCGAGAAATGGAATTTTGAAGCTCAACCTGGAATTAATCTACCGATTACTTATCTCGGCAACACGCTAGGCGCCATTGGAATTTCTGGTATTCCGGAGCAAGTTAAGCCCTATGCCGAATTAGTCAAAATGACTGCAGAATTGATCATAGAACAATATATTTTATTAGAAAAAGAACGCTGGGATCGTCGCTACAAAGAAGAATTTGTGCTGCAGCTGTTAAGAGGAAAACTGGATGAGAATAACATTAGGGAACAGGCTGATTTGTTTAGCCTTGAACTCAATACTTCCCGTATTGTTGTTATTATTAAATTACTACATCCGACTACCGATAAATTACAACGCTTAGTCACTTATTTAGAACAATTCAATGCTAAACAGCCTTTAGCCGTATTATCACCGGATCAGGTGATATTACTTGCCGACACAGAGGATATGCGGTTACTAATTGAGCATAAACAATTAGGCAAATTGTTACCCCCTGATTTTCATCATCAAGATTACAAAATTGCCGTCGGAGCATATACAGAAAGCCTTCTAACACTTCAACATTCCTACCAAACTGCCGTTAGTACGTTAAATTATGGATTAAAGAATTTTCCGAAAAAGTCGCTTTACTTTTTTGAAGAACACAAATTGCCTGTTCTCTTAGATAACCTGTCATATTCTTGGCAAGCCAAAAAATTATTGGTGCCACTACAAACACTTTATACTCAAGATGAAAATCACACTTTGCGCAAAACCCTCAAACAATATTTTTTATCAAATTGTGATCTGCTTCTCACTTCCGAAACCTTGTTCATCCACGTCAATACATTGCGGTATCGCCTGAATAAAATAGAAAGAATAACCGGCTTATCCTTCAATAAGATAGATGATAAATTCATCCTTTACCTCAGCACTGTGTTGCAATATTAATTTATTGCAAAATACAAAATTAGACATATTTTAAAAGTATTTTTTGTAACTTCAAACAAAGACTTTCTCTCTAAAAAACGGCATTTTAGCCTTACATGAATTTTAGCAGTTGCTGTCATTAATAATTTCTTTCTTAACTTCCTCAAAGGAGGCTTCTATGAGTGGAATTGCTTTAATTATTTGTTTTGTTATCGCCATCATCATAATGATTTGGATGATTTCAAAGCTAAAAGTCCATCCGTTTCTCGCATTAATGACTACCTCTCTCGCGTTAGCACTGATTGCTGACATCAGTTTAAGTAAAATTCCGGCAATTATCGGTGATGGATTTAGCAGCACCTTTAAAAGCATCGGGATTGTGATTATTTTCGGTGCGATTATTGGAACGGTATTAGAAAAAACAGGAGCGGCGTTAAAATTAGCAGATATGGTGGTAAATACTGTTGGTCAAAAACGCCCTGAATTGGCAATGCTGATTATGGGCTGGGTCGTCGGTATTCCTGTATTTTGCGATAGTGGTTTCGTGGTATTAAATCCGATTAGAGAAGCATTACGCAAAAAAATCGCAGCGAATCCGGTCGGAACCGCTGTTGCACTGAGCGGTGGCTTATATGCTTCCCACGTTTTCATTCCCCCAACACCGGGCCCGATTGCGGCTGCAGGTGCGGTAGGTTTAGGACATAATTTATTGCTTGTTATCGGCATGGGGACAGTCGTTTCCATACCGGTTCTAATCGCCAGTTATTTCTTTGCCAAACACATCAGTAAAACCATGGTCGTCTCTGATATTGATGCCGATGCCGTTATTGTGCAAAGCTATGACGATTTAATCAAACAATACGGTAAATTGCCAAGCGGATTCTTAAGTCTGGCTCCAATCTTTATGCCAATTCTCTTTATGGCGTTAGGCTCAATTACCAAAATTATGGGTGTAGAAGGTAGCCTTGGCACCTTAATGAATTTCTTGGGTAATCCGATCATTGCGTTAGCAATCGGTGTTATTTTCTCCGTTATTCTATTAATCAACAGTGGAAAAAGTTCAGAATTTGACAACTTAACCAATGAAACACTAAAAATAGTTGGTCCTATTTTGTTTATTACCGCGGCAGGTGGCGTATTAGGTAAAGTAATTACCGATGCCGGTTTCGTCGATTACATTAAACAAAATGCTCACATTATTAGTACTGCGGGTATTTTCTTCCCATTCATTATTTCCGCCGTATTAAAAACGGCACAAGGCAGCTCTACTGTTGCAATTATTACGACAGCTTCCATAATGGGAATGTTCAATGCAAGCGATTCTTTAATGTTCGCATTAGGACTAACCAGTGAAATAGCTGCCGCACTGACAGTGATGGCAATCGCTGCCGGAGCGATGTGCGTATCGCATGCTAACGATAGCTATTATTGGGTTGTAACCAACTTCACCAAACTTACGCCGCAACAAGGCTATAAAACCCAAACTATGCTGACTTTCATTATGGGGGTAACCGGTATTTTAAGCGTTTATATCTTGTCATTAATCTTATTGTAAGGCCGCTAGAGTATGAAAATTGTTATCGCCCCCGATTCTTTTAAAGAAAGTTTGACCGCACTTGAAGTTGCCGATGCCATTGAGATGGGATTCAAAAAATTCTATCCGCATGCAGATTATGTCAGAATTCCAATGGCTGACGGCGGGGAAGGTACGGTTCAATCTTTAGTCGATGCTTTAAAAGGTAAAGTAATTGAGCGGAGTGTTACTGCTCCGCTCGGTAATAAAATTCAAGCCTTTTTCGGAATCTCGGGCGATAACCAAACTGCCGTTATTGAAATGGCAGCAGCTTCCGGTTTACATTTGGTTTCTCCGGCACAACGTAATCCACTAAAAACCACCAGCTTCGGTACAGGCGAATTAATTAAAGCTGCATTAGATCTTGGCGTGAAAAAGATTATTCTCGGCATTGGCGGTAGTGCGACTAACGATGCCGGAGCAGGGATGTTGCAAGCTCTAGGTGTACAATTACTTGATGCCAATAATCAACAGATAGGTTTAGGCGGTGAAAATTTAAGCTTAATTTCTAAAATCGATTTATCAAAACTTGATTCGCGTTTGCAACAAGTTGAAATTTTAGTCGCTTGTGATGTTGATAACCCACTATGCGGAGAAAAAGGCGCGTCTGCCGTATTCGGCCCACAAAAAGGAGCAACACCTGAAATAGTACAACAGCTTGATCGAGCTTTGTTTCATTTTTCAGATATTGTTCAACAGGATTTAGACTTAAATATTCGTGATCAAGCCGGTGCAGGAGCGGCTGGTGGCATGGGCGGCGGCTTATTGTTATTACCTAATGTACAACTAAAAGCCGGAGTACAAATTATCATTGACGCTGTGAATCTAAACGAGCAAATAAAAGACGCTGATTTAGTCATTACGGGAGAAGGACGAATGGATTCACAAACTGTACACGGTAAAACGCCAATTGGCGTGGCCAAAGCTGCTAAGTTATTTAATAAACCTGTAATTGCAATAGTTGGTAGCTTAAAGGACGATTATGAAGTGGTATATGAACACGGCATTGATGCAGTATTTCCGATTATTCGCCAATTAAAAAGCCTAGATGAAACCTTAAAACTTGGACGGGAAAACCTAATTTCAACCGCCCAAAATATTGCTCGGTTGTATAAATTGGCAAAATAGCTTCACAAAAGTGCGGTCAATTTTCTAATCGATTTGATATTTCTAAAATAGTTAAAAATTTGACCGCACTTTGAAATCACACTACCTATTCATCCAATACAACTTTGCCGATATATCCTAACTGGCGATGATGTTGGGCATAATCAATTCCGTAACCGACGACAAATTCATCAGGAATAACAAATCCGACCCAATCTACCGGCACTTCCACTTCACGGCGAGAAGGTTTATCCAGTAAAGTACAAATCTGTAACGAAGCCGGCTCGCGTAATTTTAAAATCTCTCTCACTTTTTGTAGGGTATAACCCGTATCAATAATGTCTTCTACAATTAAAACATGTTCGTTTTTAATGTCGCCATCCAAATCCTTACTGATTTTTACGTCGTGATTGGTAGTCATTCCGCTACCGTAGCTGGATGTGGTCATAAATTCAATTTCCAATGGCAAGTTAATTTCGCGTACCAAATCCGCCATAAACATAAACGAGCCACGTAATAGGCCAACAACAATGAGTTTATCAATTTGTTTTTGTTGATAAAATTGAGTGATTTCATAACCCAACTGTTGAATACGTGCACGCACGCTTTGTTCGGTGATCAAGACCTCGACGTGATGTTTTTTCATTTTAATTCCTCCTTTGTTTTGAGTATATCATAACATAAAAAAAGACCGAAGTTTCAACAGCTTCGGTCTTTCTTAATACCCTAACGAATTTACTTTCTACTCTACCTGCTCGGAATTATCTATGTGGATTAAAATAATCTTTACCAAGAGTATTTAATCCTATCCTTAACAGATAGAGATATATTAATCAAGCTTTCAGAAATTGTCAATAAGAATTATTCTCAATTGAATATATTTTTTAATTCCCTGATATTTTTAAAGCTTCCAACAAAATAGAACCGGTTTGGATGTTTGAGCGATGCTCAATGTCATCAGCAACCGCAACAATGTTACATAACATTTCTTTCAAACTGCCCGCAATAGTAATTTCCGCTACAGGATATTGAATTTCTCCGTTCTCCACCCAGAAGCCTGATGCGCCGCGAGAATAATCTCCCGTCACCATATTCACCCCTTGTCCCATCAAATCGGTAACTAATAAGCCGGTCCCCATTTGACGTAAAAGTGCAGTTAATCCACCCTCTGAATTTGGTTTCACCAGCCAGTTATGGATCCCACCGGCATGTCCCGTACTTTGCATACCGAGTTTTCTACCGCTATAAGATGTCAGCAGATAAGTTTGCAGAATACCTTGCTCAATAATTTCACGTGACAGCGTACGTACGCCCTCACTATCAAAAGGGGTAGAAGCCAATTTACCGATTAAGTGTGGTCGTTCGCTAATTTTGAACCAATCAGGCAGCACTTGTTTGCCTAAATGATCAAGCAAAAAGCTGGATTTACGGTACAAACTACCGCCACTGATTGCAGCGGCTAAATGTCCGATTAAACCGGTCGCCACATCATTAAGAAAAATAACCGGTGCTTGCTGCGTGGCAATTTTTTGCGGTTGCAGACGAGCAACTGTTTTCTTCGCGGCATTTTCTCCAACCCAAGATGGCGTTTCCAACTCATTGAGCTTACGCGAAATCGTATATTCATAATCGTGTTCCAACTGCTCACCCACACCACCGATAACCGAGCAAGACAACGAATAACGGCTAGATAAATAGCTCTGCAACATTCCATAACTGTTGCCGTACACCCTCACGCCACTACGCACATTAAAAGATGCACCGTTACTATTTACAATGCGCGAATCATATTCGAGTGCACTTTTTTCAGTCTGCAAAGCCAATTGGATAGCATCATCCACATCCGTTTCGGCTGGATAATATAACTCCAATTCAGGTGCTTCAAACGCCATTAATTCTCGATCCGCCAAGCCGGTACAATCGTCCGGTGAAGTGTGTTTTGCGATAGCCAGTGCGGCTTCTACGGAATTTTTTATTGCCTCCCGACTTAAATCGGAAGTAGAAGCATTGCCTTTTTGCTGTCCGATATAAACTGAAATTCCTAACGCACCATCGTTGTTAAACTCCACATTTTCCACTTCTTGCAAACGGGTAGAAACCGATAAACCGCTGACTTTGGTTACTGCTACTTCTGCACTTGCACCCGCCTTTCGGGCAATTTCCACTGCATAACCAACCGCATCGCGCAATTCCGATTCTTGTTGACGTAAAAGTGCGGTCTGATTTTGAGCTGTTTTCATAACTATTCCTGTCGTTGCTAAATTTGTCGCATTTTATCTTATTTGCTAGAATGGCGCAAAACCATTCATCATAAGGAAAATAAATGAAAAAACGTGGCAAGCAGCCTGAAATTGATTGGGAAGATGAAAACCAAGAAGAAATTATTTGGGTCAGTAAAAGCGAAATTAAGCGAGACGCGGAACAATTAAAAAAACTAGGGGCAAAATTGGTCGAGCTGACTCCAACCAATCTGGAAAAAATCCCATTGGACGAAACCTTATTGGATGCCGTCGAGTTGGCACAACGCTTGCAAAAGGAAGCCAAACGTCGCCAATTGCAATATATTGGTAAATTATTACGCAATATTGATGTGGAGCCGATTCAAGAAGCCCTAGACAAGCTGGAAAATAAACATAATCAACAACAAGTGATATTGCATAAACTGGAATTATTACGCGACGAACTCATCGATAAAGGAGATGACGCACTGACGGATTTATTCAATTCATATCCTCAAACGGATCGGCAACATTTACGCAATTTAATTCGTAGCGCACAAAAAGAAAAGGAACAAAATAAACCGCCGAAAGCTTATCGTGAGATTTTTCAATATCTAAAAGAATTAATGT
>CAJPST010000011.1 GCA_905373425.1 uncultured Mesocricetibacter sp. | reverse complement strand
GTCGGAAAAACAGGCAAAATCTTGACCGCACTTTTCACCAGTAGCCTATTCCCCTGCCCAAACTACCATGACCTTATCTCCATCTAATTCACGGCTAAAAGCATAGTATTTATCGCTTTTAACGGTAGTTTGTTTACCTGCACCGATAGCCGGATGCATCTGACGGAATAAGGCGAGTTTTTGCCAGTGAATAAGTAGCGCTTGTTTGTCGGCGTTCGCGCTTAGCTCTTGCCAGTTCATATCAGAGCGTGTGCCTTGCATCCGATCGGACCCCGTCGGACCGAATTCGCGACCGCTTTCATCGCCGTAATAGATTTGCACCGCACCCGGAGCCAACAACAGCAGGTTGGCGGCAGTTTTTTGTTTTGCGTTGTTACCTTGACTATCAGAATGGTAAAACAAACGAGTATCGTGGGAGGAAAGGTAGCTCAATACGTTGAAATCTTTCAGTTTATCGCTCATCTCCTGATACACGGGATCGATGTATGCAAAACAATCCAACGCGTTTTTCGCCTGATCTTGGAAATCAAAATTAATCATGGCATCAAAACCGTTAGCATAATAATCGCTTTTCAGCACACCATGTCCCCAAGCTTCACCGGTCATCCAAAACGGCTCGCCGCCGCTTTCCGTCGGATGTTTTTGTTGCCATTCTCGTAATGCGGCATCTGCCGATTGCTTCAAGGCCAACCAGGTGGATTTTTCCACATGTTTTGCCGTATCCACCCGGAAACCGTCCACGCCGTAATTACGCACCCAATCGGATAACCACCCGATTAAATAATCACGTACTTTGGCATTTGGCAATGGCTTGGCGTTGGTTTGTTTACGTTGATAAAACGGCGGTAAAGCCACCGCATCTTCGCTTTCGGTTTTTAAATCCGGCAGGGAGGCGAGAGACATTTTCAGATCGTCGAATTTCGGACTGTCGTAATCACCGATATCGGAACGCGCCCAATCTTTCCCCCACCATTTTGCCCAACCGTTTTTATCGCCGAAGTTGATATAATCGTTAAAACTATGCCAATTTTGACCGCTCTTTGGTCGCCAATTCGTCCATTTTTTACCAAGCAGAGATTTTATTTCGTTCGGTTTCAGATAAAGCGAGCCAAAACCGAATTCCTGCATATCGGCAAGGGTGGCATAGCCGGTGTGATTCATTACCACGTCAAAAATGACTTTAATTCCACGCTTATGGGCTTGTTCAATAAGATTTCTGAGATCCTGCTCGTTGCCCATGTTGGCATCGATTTTCGTCCAATCCTGATGATAATAACCATGATAAGCATAATGAGGAAAATCACCTTTCTCCCCTCCGCCGACCCAACCGTGCATTTGCTCTAACGGAGAACTGATCCACAGTGCGTTCACACCGAGTTGTTGCAAATAATCCAGTTTTTCCGTTAAACCTTGCAAATCGCCACCATGGAAGGTGCCGATTTCTTGCATACCGTCTTTTTGCCGTCCGTAGCTATTGTCGTTGTTTGGGTTGCCATTATGAAAGCGGTCGGTCAGCACAAAATAGACTGTGGCGTTCTTCCAGTTAAAAACGTTGTTAAAACCGACCGCACTTTTTTCCAGTAACAACAAACCGCCTGCCAACGGATCAGGCGTTAAGGTCACTTTACCGTTTTTTACCTCCACACTATTGCCCGAGTAAGCATCTCGTAGAGTGTCGCCATCCGCAAAGGTGCCGCTAACATCAATTTCTAGCGGTTGCTTATCCCATTTCGGGCAAATTTTCGCAACGGCTTCGGGCTCCGGTTGTTGTTCAAGGCTAATGCGTAAGGTCGGTGTTCCACTGCGTGTGTCGATTTGAGCGAGATAATTGCCGCTACGAAAAATACGCAATTGCGGCACCTGACCATGGCAAGGTTCAAGGGAGGCGGTTTGGTTCAGTTTTACGGCCGTTTGTGGTTGGAAGCATTTGCCATTGTTTTGAAATTGCAATGGGTAACTGCCTTTGTCTAACTTTACCTGGCCTTGGAAGAGTTGCTTTTCGACACTATCATTCAGCTCAGTAAATTGAGGATGTTGCCACGCAGCAATGGCGTTTGTGGCACAGAATAGAGAAAGGTAGAGGATGGATTTTTGCATGGAATGCCTCCTGATGAAATAAACCCCACACGAACTGCGTGGGGTTGTATGATCCAAGCCGCGTTGCGGCTTCCATTATGCCCCTAGGGGCAGGTCTAGATAGCCCGATACAGCTCGTATCAAGCAGGTATTAATTTTTACCCCTTCACACCACCAGCCGTTAATCCACCGATTAACCAACGTTGAGCCAGTAAAAACACCAAGGTAATAGGAATGGCGGAGAGCACCGCAGCAGCAGCGAAGTCGCCCCAAAGGTAGTTTTGCGGGTAGAGATATTGTTGCATGCCTACCGCTAAGGTATAGCTGTTCACATCACGCAATAACAAAGAAGCTACCGGCACTTCGGTAATGGCGGCAATGAAAGACAAGATGAAAACTACCGCTAGAATAGGAACGGAAAGCGGTAATAAAATCAAACGGAATGCCTGCCATGGAGTAGCGCCGTCCAATGAAGCGGCTTCTTCTAGAGAACCGTCGATAGTTTCAAAATAGCCCTTGATGGTCCAAACGTGTAAGGCGATACCACCTAAGTAGGCGAAGATCACACCACCATGGGTATTCAATCCTAAGAATGGAACGTATTGGCCAAGTCGATCAAATAAGGCATATAAGGCGACCAAAGACAATACAGCGGGGAACATTTGAAAAATCAACATGCCTTGCAAAATGGTCTTTTTCCCTTTAAATTTCATGCGAGCAAAAGCATAAGCGCAAGTAGTAGAAAGGGTTACGATGCCGATAGAGGTAACGGTTGCCACTTTAATAGAGTTCCATAGCCATCGTAACACAGGGAACGGAGGCGGCGTAACAGAGCCATCGGCATGTACAACATTAAAACCGAGAGCTGCCTGCCAGTGCTCCCAAGAGATTTGTTTTGGAATCAAATCACCTAAAGCAAGGTTACCCGGTCGCAATGAAATACCAATAACCATCAGTAAAGGGAAAATAATCAGACAAATAAATGCAATCAGCAACAAATGGGTTGCCCATAAACGGTAGCGGGCAGATTTGGGTTGTACGATAGCCATAATTCTGTTCTCCTGAATGCGTTAGTCTAATTTCATTTTGGTAGCTTTGATGTTCAGTAATGCCAAGGCACCGACAAGTAGGAAGATAATAGTTGCAATCGCCGCTGCCAAGCCGAAATCTTGTGTGCCGCTACCTTCAAAGGCGATACGATAGGTATAGCTTACTAATAAGTCGGTGTAACCCGCCGGCGTAGTGGTGCCGATCATATCCGGGCGACCATTGGTTAATAATTGAATCAACACGAAGTTGTTGAAGTTAAAGGCAAAGGACGCAATCATTAACGGTGTCAAAGGTTTTAACAACAACGGGAAAGTGATTTTGCTAAAGTTCTGCCATGTGGATGCCCCGTCCATAGCAGAAGCTTCGTATAAATCCGCCGGAATGGCTTTTAATAAACCCATGCATAAAATCATCATATACGGATAGCCTAACCAAGTATTAACGATAAGAATCATGGTTTTAGCTAGGAACGGGTCATTAAACCATTCCGGACTGATTCCAAATAATTGATTCAGAATCATATTAATTTCACCAAAACTTTGGTTGAACAACCCTTTGAAAATCAAAATGGAAATAAAGGACGGTACGGCATATGGCAAAATTAACAGCAAGCGATATACGCCTTTGCCTTGCAGTGCTTCCCATTGCACAACGCAAGCCAGCACCATACCAAGAATGACGGTGAATACCACGGTTAATAAAGAGAAAATGACCGTCCAAATAAAGATTTGAATAAATGGTTTTTGAATGCCTTCGTCAGTAAAGATTTTCACGAAATTCATCCAACCCACAGGTACGGTGTAACCCGGTTCCAACGTTTCATTTAACCATTCGCCGGTTTCATTCACCGCTTGGAAAAAGCCGATATCGTTGTTGGCTTTGTAGCTTTTTCCGTTTTCATTGTTGGTTAAGATATTGGTTTCACTGTTGAACGTGTAGCGTGGTTTTTGCTCTGAAAATTGACGCAGTGAACTCATGGTCAATTCATTGCCGCTTGGCAGTGTAACGCGCATATCTTGTAGCGCTGTACGATTTTTCGTAATCACTTTAAGCGGAGCGGCCTCACCCTGCGGCACCGGCTGTTCGGTTACGGTGATTTCATTATCGGTTAGTTTAATCGGCGCGGAAGCGAAATCTTGCCCGCTGTTGTTATTGTGCAAGACAAGAATGTAACTATCATCTTGTTGTGGATAAAGTTTGAAATCGTATTTATCACCGGCAAAATAACGTTGCTCACCCAACACGGAAATGGCACGCTCAAAGGAAAGTTGGTTGGTGCTGCTGTAATTGGTAAAAGCAATGGCAATAGTGGCAACCAGCGGAAATAAGATAAAAATCGCCATCCCCATTAAACCGGGATATACATAACGCCATGCATACACTTTTTTGCTACTGAAAATATATACGCCGGAAGTCAAAATCACTAAGGTTAAAATAGCGAACAAATATTCTCCCTGCGAATACATTAAAACTACTAAATATAAGTCAATCAACAATACGACGCCGGCTAACAAATATTTCAGCCACGGGGATTGTGATTGCGCTTGAGTTGGAGATTGTTGCATAAAACACCTCGAGAACAGAATGACTAATCGGCTACGGCATAGAAAACACTAAAAATTTGCACCGCACTTTTTTGAATTGTTAATGTGCCGAACCATTGATTCGGCTCGGCACATTTAGTTTAAGTTATTGTTGTTTTTGGATACGCGCGCGGGCATCGTCCAATGCTTCTTTCACGCTTTGACGACCGCTAACAGCATTGCCGATAGCAGCTTTTTCCGCATACCAGAACGAAACTATTTGCGGAATATTCGGCATAATTTCACCGTTTTGCGCATTTTCCATAGTGGCGGCGATACGCGGATCTTTCGCCAATTTGTCTTGGTAGGATTTCAATGCTACCGCGCCTAACGGTTTGTCTTTATTGACATGTTCTAAACCGTCATCGGTCAATAGATAATTTTCCATAAACTCCACCGCTAAATCTTTGTTCGGACTGGCGGAGTTAATACCTGCACTTAGCACACCAACAAACGGTTTGGCTTTTTCGCCATTTAAGGTTGGTAGCACAGCAACGCCATAGTTAATTTTACTTTTCTCAATATTACCCCAAGCCCAAGGACCGTTAATAGTCAATGCAGCCTCGCCTTTGTTAAAGGCTGCTTCAGCGATAGCGTAATCCATATCAGCATTGATGACTTTATTTTTCACCATATCCACCACGAATTGTAAAGCTTTTTGTGAGCCTTCGTTGTTGACACCAATATCGCTAATATCGTATTTTCCGTTAACGTATTTAAATACGTATCCACCGTTGGAAGCTACAACCGGCCAAGTAAAATACGGTTCTGCCAAGTTCCACATAATGGCATTTTTCTTATCTTTTTTGAGTTTAGCATCTAGCTTAACGATTTCTTCCCAAGATGCCGGCGGAGTAGGCACCAAATCTTTGTTGTAAATTAAAGACAGAGATTCAATAGCCACCGGATAGCCGATGATTTTCCCGTTATACACTTCCGCATCCCAAGCAAAATCTACGAATTTGTCTTTAAACTCTTTGCTTGGAGTTAGTTCTGCCAATAACCCGGCTTGTGCATAACCACCAAAACGGTCATGTGCCCAGAAAACAATATCCGGGCCATCACCGGTAGATGCTACTTGAGAGAATTTTTCTTCTAACTTATCCGGATGTTCTACCAACACTGAAACGCCGGTATCTTTTTCAAATTTTTTACCCACTTCCGCCAAGCCGTTATAGCCTTTGTCACCGTTAATCCAAATCACCAATTTGCCTTCGGTCATTTTCGCCATAACGGAGGAAGACATCACTAAACCTGCAACAGCAGTTAAGGTAAATTTAACGAATTTGTTTTTCATGTTGTAAGTCCTTGTTAGTTATTTACTGATACCGGAACGAATGCGTTGAGCTGCCTCGTCCAGAGCTTGTTTAACGGGTTGACGACCGGTTACTGCGTTTTTAATCGCTGCATTTTCTGCATACCAAAACGCCGACATTTGCGGAACATTTGGCATGATTTCGCCGTTTGCCGCATTAGCCATAGTGGCGACGACACGTGGGTCAGATGCCAATTTTTCCTGCAATGAAAGTAATGGAATCGCGCCTAATGTATTAGTTTTATTGATAGTGGCAAGACTTTCTTCTGTCAATAGGTAATTTTCAATAAATTCGACGGCAAGATCTTTATTCGGACTGGCGGCATTGATACCTACACTGGTAATGCCGACAAATGGCTTGGATGGTTTGCCGTTAAAAGTCGGCAATGTAGTTACGCCATAATTCATATTGGCTTTATCCAAACTAGCCCACGCCCAAGGACCGTTAATAATCATAGCCACTTCGCCTTTGGCAAATTGCGTTTCGGCAATTTGTCGTTCCATATCGGCGGCAATGTGTTTGTCTTTCACAAAATTCACTAAAAATTGCAGGCCTTTTTGTGCCCCATCATTATTCACGCCGATGTCGTTGACATTGTAACTGCCGTTTTCAAATTTAAAAGCATAACCACCAGCCGCCGCGATTAACGGCCAGTTAAAATAAGGTTCAGC
This sequence comes from uncultured Mesocricetibacter sp., assembly GCA_905373425.1. Lineage (GTDB taxonomy): Bacteria > Pseudomonadota > Gammaproteobacteria > Enterobacterales > Pasteurellaceae > CAJPST01. The sequence goes on along the minus strand of CAJPST010000011.1, from coordinate 15,393 downwards.
TAAATTCCAGGTAACGGCATGCTTGCCTTTTTTCATCAGCTCTTTATCTAAAGCCGGTATTTCTTCCCAAGTTTTCGGCGGGTTCGGCAACAAGTCTTTATTATAAATAAGAGAAAGACTTTCGATTGCCATCGGATAGCCGATGATTTTGCCTTCATAGGTTTCCGCATCCCAAGTAAATTGAGCGAATTTATCTTTAAATGCTGAGCTTGGATTTAACTCTGCCAGTAAGCCCGCTTTAGCATAACCACCAAAACGATCGTGTGCGTAAATGATAATATCCGGACCAGCGCCATTAGACGCCAGTTGTGGGTAATCCTCTTCAAGCTTGCCCGGATTTTCCACTTTCACCGGTACGCCGGTGTCTTTTTCAAATTTCTTACCAATTTCAGCAATCACGGTATAGCCTTTGCCACCACCCCAGACAACCAGTTTGCCTTCTTCAAATTTAGCTAACGCATTAGAGGACAATAATGTAGTGCCGCATAGTGCAGTTAAAGCGAAGGATTGAAAATATTTTGTCGAAAACCGCATATTTCGTTCTCCTTTAAAGAGAGTTGATGATAAAACCAAAGTCCTTTCCGTCCATTCACAGCTTACCGCAAATTATGGATAAATATTTTTATTTGTTATCCTCCCCCCTCCTACGCCTTTAGAGTGATTTTCTCCTCCTCCTTTAGTTTTTTATTAAATCTGTGATCCGGATCACAAAATTAACATTTAAAACTGTGAGGACGATCACAAAAATACCAATTTCACTCCCGCAAATAAATTTTGTGTTCTAAATTTCACCAAACACGCCTAATACCTAAAAAATACAAAAAAGGATGATTTGTTCTTTAAAGAAAGAAGTAATTATACATACTAAAATTATTCGAGCGGCAATATAAAGAAAATCAAGAGGTTTCATTATGGCAAGTGTAACTTTGCGCAATGTGGGAAAATCTTACGGAAACGTGCATATTTCCAAAGACATCAATTTGGATATTGAAGAAGGCGAATTTGTCGTCTTTGTCGGCCCGTCAGGTTGTGGTAAATCAACTTTGTTGCGAATGATTGCAGGGCTTGAAGATATTACCACCGGTGAGCTTTATATCGGTGATAAACTGATGAACGATGTACCACCGGCAAAACGCGGTATTGGTATGGTGTTCCAGTCATACGCCCTTTATCCGCATTTGGACGTAGCGGAAAATATGTCTTTCGGTTTAAAACTAGCCGGAGTCAATAAAGCAAACCGTGATCAACGCGTTAATCAGGTTGCCGAAATCCTACAACTTGCCCATTTACTTGAACGTAAACCTAAAGCCTTATCAGGTGGCCAACGCCAACGTGTTGCTATCGGACGGACTTTGGTTTCTCAACCGGAAGTCTTCTTACTAGACGAACCTCTGTCCAACTTAGATGCCGCTTTGCGGGTACAAATGCGGGTTGAAATCTCCAAATTGCACAAAAAACTCAACCGTACCATGATTTATGTAACCCACGACCAAGTGGAAGCTATGACATTAGCAGATAAAATCGTGGTGTTAAACGCGGGTGGCATTGCGCAAGTGGGCAAACCGTTAGAACTCTATCATTATCCGAAAAACCGCTTTGTAGCAGGCTTTATCGGCTCACCAAAAATGAACTTTCTGCCGGTCAAAGTCACCGCCGTAGAAAAAGAACGAGTACAAATCGAATTGCCGGATGCCAATCATCATAACTTCTGGATTCCGGTTTCAGGTAATGGCGTAAAAGTCGGCGACAATCTTTCCTTAGGTATTCGTCCTGAACATTTGATCCCTTCTCTTCAAGCAGAAGTCACCTTACGCGGCAACGTACAAGTGGTGGAACTACTTGGCAATGAAACCCAAATCCACCTAGAAATCCCTGAAATCAAACAACCGACCTTAATTTATCGCCAAAACGATGTGGTGTTGGTGAAAGAAGGGGAAACCATGGATATCGGAATTATTCCTGAACGTTGCCATCTGTTTAAAGAAGACGGTACAGCGTGCCAGCGTTTATATAAAGAAAAAGGTGTTTAAAGGAAGCACTCATGGAAGCCACGGCACAATACCAACCGCAGCCTTTTGTAAAAATTAAACATCCTCAATGGGCGGAAAGTGCGGTCATTTATCAGGTTAATTTGCGCCAGTTCACACCGGAAGGGACGTTTAACGCGTTCAAAGCTCATCTTCCGCGTTTAAAAGAACTAGGTGTGGATATTCTGTGGCTTATGCCGATTCATCCAATCGGTGTGAAAAATCGTAAGGGTACTCTTGGAAGTCCGTATTCAGTAAAGGATTATTATGGCGTGAATCCAGAGTTCGGTACTTTGGATGATCTCAACGCATTAATTGCTGAAATTCACCGTTTGGGTATGTATGTGATTATCGACTGGGTAGCGAATCATTCCGCTTGGGATAATCCGTTGGTAGAACAACACCCTGATTGGTACAGTAAAAATAAAAACGGTAATTTCCAGTCAACGCCTTGGTATGACTGGGATGATATCATTGAATTCGATTATCACAACGCCACGCTACGCCAATATATGACCGAAGCTATGAAATATTGGGTGCGTGAAACAGACATCGATGGTTTTCGCTGCGATGTGGCAGGCTTTGTACCAACGGATTTTTGGAATAACGTCCGCCGTGAATTAGATGAAATTAAACCTGTGTTCATGCTAGCAGAATGGGAAAGCCGTGATTTACACCAAAAAGCTTTTGATATGACCTACAACTGGTCGTTGTGGGACACACTCACTGTTGTGGCTAAAGGTTCGGGATTCCACGCGTTGGTTGAATATATGGCGCATGATGTAAAGACTTTCCCGCGCGACGGTTATCGCATGAATTTCACCGACAACCATGACAAAAATGCGTGGGAAGGGACACAGTATTCCAATTTCGGTGATGCGTTACCTGCTGCAATGGTGATGACAGTAGTCGCCAATGGCATGCCGTTAGTGTATAACGGGCAGGAAGCAGGATTGGATCGTTCCTTAAAATTTTTTGATCGCGACACAATCCAATGGCGCGAACACCCAAATGCCAAACACTATAAAACCCTGTTTGCATTGAAACATCAGAATTTCGCATTACGCAACGGCAAGCGCGGTGGAGAGATGGTTCGCATCAATAACAACAGCGATAACGTGTTGTCCTTTTATCGTGAAAGTAATGGACATCGCGTAGTAGCTATCATTAATTTTAGTAACCGCGAGGTTTGCATCAAACTTGATTGCAAAGGCATTGGCGGACAATACATAGATTGGTTTAAACAGCAGAATTATACACTAGCGGATTCTGCTGAAATTGAACTGAACGGTTGGGGATACCTAGTATTATCCCAAATGAAATAAAAAAATTTATCAGCCTAATATATAGAGGGTCTATTATGAAAGTTCAAAAAACATTACTTGCAGTTGCAATCGGTGGGACATTATTAGCAACAACTGCTTCCGCAGTAGATTTCCACGGATATGCCCGTTCGGGAATTGGTTGGACATCAGGCGGTGGCGAGCTCACAGCCTTTTCTGTCAACGGAGGCGGTTCCAAATATCGTTTAGGTAACGAGTCCGATACCTATGCCGAATTAAAATTAGGTCAAGAGTTGTTTAAAGAAGGAAATCAATCCATTTATTTCGACTCTTTATTGGCTTACGGCGGTACATTGCATAAAAATGACTGGACGGAAACCAGTCCGGCACTACGTGAATTAAACGTTCAATTCAAAAACTTTGCTGAAGGCGTATTACCTGAAGCGACATTATGGGCCGGTAAACGTTTCTACCAACGCCATGATGTACACATGAACGACTTCTACTACTGGGATATCTCAGGTCCGGGCGCTGGGGTTGAAAACATTAATTTAGGCTTCGGTAAACTTTCTTTAGCGGTCACCCGCGATACCGAGTCAGGTGGCGCATTCACTTATTACTACAATCATGCGAAAAAAGATTGGGTCAGTAATCGTGACGAAAAACAAGATGTTTACAACGATATCTTTGACGTTCGTTTAGCCGAAATCAAACCTTGGAAAGACGGTTCTTTTGAATTCGGATTTGATTACGCCAACGCACATAAAAAAGATGAAGCGCATTTGGTAAATAATGATGCCACCAAAAACGGCCATATGTTTACCTTTGAATATACTCAAGGTAATTTCTTCGGCGGCTTTAACAAATTTACCGCACAATATGCCAAAGATTCTATGACATCTTGGAATAATGGACATGCGCAAGGTTCATTGACCAAAAATCGCGGTAACATGGTTCGTTTGATTGACCAAGGTACGGTACAATTCAGCGACAAAGTAGAAATGATGTATGCGTTAATTTACGAAAAAACCGATTTAGATAACAAACAAGGTAAAACTTGGTATTCTGCCGGCGTGCGTCCGATGTATAAATGGACAAATACAATGAGCACATTGGTTGAAATCGGTTATGATCGCATCAAAGATCAGGCTTCAGGTAAGAAAAATGATCTGAGTAAATTCACACTTGCTCAACAATGGCAGGCAGGTAGCAGCATTTGGGCTCGTCCGGCGATTCGCGTATTCGGTACTTATGCTCATTGGAATGACAAGTTCAACACCGAAAACCGCACTAGCCACAGCTACAAAGCCAAAGACGGTGAATTTATCGCCGGTGTTCAATTCGAAGCGTGGTGGTAATACGCTACCGTACTATGCTGCCCGTTCATTGCGGGCAGCATGAATTTATTCTAAATTCTCAGAGGTTAATATGAAAAAAACAGTAAAAATTTTGACCGCACTTTTATTGACAAATATGGTTGCTGCGTTGCCAAGCTCGGCAAATACGTCTATTCATATTAACTCTAACAGCCTGGCAAATTTGACATGGCAAGATGTAGCATTTTCCGAAACCGTAAAAACCACGCTTTCGGAGCAACAAAAACAACATTTGACACTTCCGTTTGCAGGTACGGAAAGTCCGATTGCCACTTATCGTATTCCTGCTAACCAAGGTGCGTTGCAAATTGAAATTGTCAGCCCTGTAGGCAAAGATAGCGTATTTGTACCTAGCGCAATAGTTTTAGACAGCCATTTCAATGTTGCCGCCACTTATCCTTCTTCTGAATTCAAATTTTATGAAGAACGCGGAATGCAACCAAACCGTTATGCCGCAGAATTAAAGCTCACTCCGGCCCCAAACCAAAATTATATTTATTTGTTGGTTTATACTACGCAGCAAGATCTTGCTAAAAGCACGATGGTTCCACATCCTGCAAAAACCTACGCAAAAGGTACAGGTAAACAACCGCCCGCATTGGATGATATTGAAGTCAAACACAGCCTGAACGGCCAAATCAGCGTAAATGTGACTAATTCTGACGGTACACGTTTTATCGGTATACCGACGAATGTTTTTTCATCAGAAAAACCCAGCAAAACAATTGCAACCAGTGCTGCTCCGGTAGTGATGGACGAAAAAGAAAATGTGAACAAGGCTACAGCCCCAATAAAAGCGGTGCCACATTCCGCTACTGCTCAAAACGCTCCGGTAACTAGCAATAAAGCGGTTGAAATGCCGGTTGATAAAGACACCGAGATTTATTTTAATCAGGCGGTAACCAAAGCCTTAAAAGCCGGTGATGTCAACAAAGCCATGAATTTAGTAAATGAAGCAGAAAAACTGGGATTGACATCTCCTCGTCAAATATTTTTAAAACATGTTTCCTCTAAATAACAATAATTAATTGTCTTTTTCATGAAGTTCCTTTGCCGTCTTGTCCGACGGCTTTTTTATTTTAAGATTAAGAAAAATCATACCCTCCAGTAAATTGACAAAAAAGTGCGGTTAAAAAATTCATATTTTTTCGACCGCACTTTATTTTTTAGCGACAAATAATGTTAGTAAAGAGCGTTGCTTTTTCTTTTAAGTTAGCTAATCCTAATTGTTGTCCGTGTTTTGCTTCATGCTTGTTGCTTTCGGCAATAAAGGACTGGCTACCCGTCACTAGAGGTTTATAATTCACATCCTTAATATCATGCTTGGAAATCGTGGCGCTTAATAAACTCGTGTAATAGTTATTATAGTCTTGGTAATAGTTACTAGCCATTTTAACTTTTACCCCATTTTTGCCATTAAAATCAGCACACATGGATTTATTTGCCGTAAATTCGGCGTGAGCAAGTCGTCCCTTTCCAAACTCATAGAAATCGATTTTTTTTGCTTTTGCAAGTTTCTTTATATCTTCTTTTTGGTGTGGGTTTAAACTTTTAGCGTTTTCTGTTCCAAAATATATTGCCATATTATTGGCGTGAGCATCGTAAATATAATACAGATTCCCAATTAAATCTTCTTGGTCTTTAGCGCTTTTTCGATAAGCTCTACCCACGCTATCTGCTCGAGCTTCATTTGGATGAGATTGTTCATATGCAGTTTCTGTACTGATGAAAGAAATATATTGAGTAGATTGATCAATATCTTTATAAGGGCGCCAATCTGGAGAACCATTATCCAAACCCAGTTCACTCGTTGAACAAGCGGTTAGTGATAATACCGTACCTAATAATAAGAGATTTTTTGTTTTCATTTGCTTTTCCTCATTATGTTGAAGGGCTTCGATAGTAAAAGTGCGGTTAAAAATTCCTTCGTTTTTAACCGCACTTTATTATTTTTCTAACGTCTAAACATTCCGCCCAAGCCGCCGAGCCCGCCGCCCATTAAGCCTTGCATGCCGCGCATCATTTTCGCCATGCCGCCTTTGCGCATTTTCTTCATCATGCGTTGCATTTCGTCAAATTGTTTGAGCAACTTGTTCACATCTTGCACCTGCGTACCGGAACCAAGGGCAATGCGACGACGGCGGGAGCCTTTGATGATGTCCGGATTGGCACGTTCTTTTAAGGTCATGGAATTGATGATGGCTTCCAGTTTGTTGAACATTTTGTCGTCCACCTGATTTTTCACATGATCCGGCAGGTTTTTCGCACCCGGTAATTTTTCTAGCATGGACATCATGCCGCCCATTTTTTTCATTTCGCGTAATTGTTCACGGAAATCTTCTAAAGTGAAATCGTCCCCTTTCTTGAATTTTTGCGCCATTTTTTGCGCTTTTTCCTGATCGACGGAACGTTGCAAATCTTCAATTAAGGAAAGCACATCGCCCATACCAAGAATACGCGAAGCTACACGATCCGGATGAAACGGTTCTAATGCATCGTTTTTCTCGCCCACCCCAAGGAATTTAATCGGCTTGCCGGTAATTTGGCGGATAGATAGCGCTGCACCACCACGAGCATCACCATCAACTTTAGTTAAAATAACCCCTGTCAACGGTAAAGCTTCATTAAAAGCTTTCGCCGTGTTCGCGGCATCTTGACCCGTCATGGCATCTACGGTGAACAAAGTCTCAATTGGCGAAAGTGCGGCATGAATTTGCTTAATTTCTTCCATCATTTCGCCATCAACATGCAAGCGCCCCGCCGTATCCACGATTAACACATCGTAAAATTTTAATTTTGCATCGGCTAATGCAGCTTTAACGATCTCAACAGGATTTTGTTTAACATCAGACGGAAAGAAAGTTGCGCCAACAGCCTGTGCCAATGTTTCCAGCTGTTTGATCGCAGCCGGGCGATATACGTCGGCAGATACAACCATCACTTTCTTTTTATGGCGCTCATGCAAGAATTTTGCCAATTTGGCCACACTGGTGGTTTTCCCCGCCCCTTGTAAACCGGCCATTAAAATTACCGCCGGCGGTTGGGTTGCAAGGTTTAAGCTCTCGTTAGCTTCTCCCATTGCAGTTTCCAGTTCCGCCTGTACGATTCTTAGAAATTCCTGTCCCGGTGTCAGGCTTTTATTAACCTCCTCACCGATTGCTCGCGCTTTTACATTATTAATAAAATCGCGCACCACGGGCAACGCGACATCAGCTTCCAACAATGCCATGCGCACTTCACGCAGGGTTTCTTTAATATTATCTTCGGTTAAGCGTCCTTTTCCCGTAATATTACGCAGAGTTTTTGATAAGCGATCAGATAAATTCTCAAACATTTCGTTTCTCGTATTCAATAAAATTTGGCCGATTATAACCGAATTCCGGCGCTTTCACTATTTGAAATTTTTCCCTTACGTCGTTACAATAAAAACAATTATCATGATTAAGGAATAACGATGCTGTATGCCATTTTTTCAATGTTGCTTTATTTAATAAGTATTTTGCTGATTACTCCGCTACTCATGAAATCGGGCTCAAATAATGCAACACCGGCTATCGGACGAAATAAAATGCCGTTTTTTTTGACCGCACTTTGTGCCCTCGGACTGCACTATGCTCACATCTATTCACAATGGGGCTACGCGGTTAACGGTGCCGACTCCCCTATTTTGGAAGTAAGCTCGTTGATAAGCCTCGTTATTGCCCTATTAGTCAGCCTGGCAATGTTGTTTCGGGTGAAAACGCTGGCTTTTTTATTAGCGCCGGTATACGGATTTGCCTTGATTAACTTAGTGCTAAGTGCATTTATACCAAGCCAAGTGGTACATCTTAGCCATAATCTTTTTATTCACATCAGTTTATCGCTACTAACTTACTCAGTTTGCTTTATTGCTATGTTATACAGCATTCAGTTAGCTTGGTTGGATCACAATCTGAAACATAAGAAAATTCTGCCTAATGCTGGGGTTCCGCCTTTGATGTTGGTAGAACGCCATTTTTTCCGGGTTATGCTGAGTGGGGAAGCTCTACTAACAATTATTATGATCACGGGTTCATACCATCTGGCAGGCGCATTGGAAGTAGAAAATATTTATAAAGGCCTGTTTTCTTTGTTAAGTTGGCTGACTTTCGGCACTTTCTTGTTTGGATATTGGAAATGGCATTGGCGCGGAAAAAGAATGATCATTTTCACAATTTCAGGTATGATTTTACTAACAGTTGCCTATTTCGGCAGCAAATTAATTTAAACACTTTCAAAAGTGCGGTCAAAAAGTGAAGCGTTTTTTAGCCGCACTTTGATTTCTCAAACAGTCATAACATAGCAAATTAAAAGGATTATTGTATTTTGGACAGCATCCCCCTTAGTACGTTATTTATCGCTTTAATCATTTTATTGATACTATCCGCTTATTTCTCAGGCTCAGAAACGGGTCTACTCTCTGTCAACCGCTATCGCATGCGTTTTCTTGCCGAAAAGGGGCATAAAGGTGCGCAAAAAACCGAAAAATTACTAAAAAAAACCGATAAACTGCTCAGTTTGATTTTAATCTGTAACAATCTGGCAAATATTTCTGCATCCGCAATCGCCACCATTATCGGTATGCGCTTATACGGAGATGCAGGAGTTGCCATTGCTACAGGTGCACTAACGTTCTTTATGTTAGTTTTCGCAGAAATCTACCCCAAAACTATTGCGGCCATTTATCCGGAAAAAGTTGCTTTTTTCTCCAGCCATATCCTAACCTTAATCATGAAAATATTCAGCCCGCTGGTATTTCTGATGAACCTAATTATCAAAGGGTTAATAAAAATCAGTGGGCTAAAAATAGAGCATAAAAATCATTCTCTCAGCCCTGAAGAGTTGCGTTCCATTGTAAATGAAAGCGGAAAATTTATTCCTTCCGCCCACCAAGAAATGTTACTGTCAATTTTAGATTTGGAAGAAGTGACAGTGGACGATATTATGGTTCCGCGTAATGATATTGCCGGCATTGACATTGATGACGACTGGAAAGCTATTATGCGCCAACTCAATCATGCAGCTCACAGCCGTGTGGTTCTATATAAAGGCAATATGGATGAAAACGTACTCGGTATTTTGCGGGTGCGCGAAGCTTATCGATTAATGTTGGATAAAAACGAATTCAGTAAAGAAACTTTAGTGCGCGCGGCAGATGAAGTCTATTTCATTCCCGAAAGTACGGTACTTACTGCGCAATTGCTGAATTTCCGCAATAATAAAGAACGTATTGGTCTAGTCGTGGATGAATACGGCGATATTAAAGGATTAGTCACGTTGGAAGATATCCTAGAGGAAATTGTCGGTGAATTTACTACTTCTACTACTCCTTCGATTGAAGATGAAATTGTGCCTCAATCTGACGGCTCCGTAATTATCGATGGCTCCGCTAATATTCGCGATATTAATAAATTATTTGATTGGAATCTCAACACCGATGAAGTCCGCACCTTCAATGGCTTTATTTTAGAATACCTAGAAGAAATTCCCGAAGAAGGCACGGTGTGTGAAATTAATAACTTACAAATCACCATATTAGATGTTAGCGACAATATGGTTAAACAAGCAAAAGTCGTTAAATTATAACCGCACTTTTTCTCTATTTATCCTTCCAAATAAAGCGATAAGATTAAAAACTTGTCGCTTTTTTTCATTTGGCAAATTCCACATAAAAAGTAAGCAATTATGATAAAAATCAGACGATTATCTTTTACAAGATAACTCTTGACTCCAGAGATAAAAACAAACGATAATAGTTCCCATTTTCTAGAATAAACTCCAATTTAATTGGAATTTTTATACACTCTCAAGGATATGCAAATGAAAAAAAACAACTTTGTATTGCTGCCGCTGGCTGCATTAGTTGCGGCATCCGTGCAAGCAAACCAAACTGAAAAACTGGATATTATCAATGTTGTAACAGAAAATACCGGAGCCAAAAGTAAAACAAACGTCGTAACAACGGAAGTTATTGATAAACGAACCGAAACCGATTTACGCGGTTTATTAAATGAAGAACCGTCAATCAACTTTGGTGGTGGTACAGGAACCTCACAATGGTTTACCATTCGTGGCATGGGGCAGGATCAGGTTGATGTAAAAGTCGATAACGCCTATTCCGATACACAGATTTTCCACCACCAAGGACGTTTTATGCTTGATCCTAGCCTAGTGAAAATCGTCAGTGTGCAAAAAGGTACAGGCTCTGCCAGTGCGGGTATCGGTGCGACTAGCGGCGCTATCGTAGCAAAAACCTTAGATGCTAAAGACTTACTAAAAGATGGGCAACGTATCGGCTTTAAAGTCAATGGTGGATACAGTTCTAATGAAGGTCACTCAAAAGGTGCAACCGTGTTTGCCAAAGCACAAAATTTGGACGTATTACTCTCCGGCAACTTTGTAACAGAAAAAAACTTTAAACCGGGGAAAGGTTATGAAAATACCGAGGGCGGTAACAAAGTATTAAACAGCGGATTAAACCAACGCGGCTTGTTGGCAAAATTCGGCTTGGATATTAGCGATGATCATCGCGTTGTTGTTGGCCACCGTCAAGAAAAACACTACGGCATGCGTGCATTGCGTGAAGAATTTGACTTTGCCCAAAGCTGGACAACGGTTACCAGCAAAGACGGCAACTTTGACCTGAGTGACAAAAAACAAAAACGCTGGAGCGAACAAGGTTATTCTTTAAGAAAAGGAGCCGGTGGCAATAATTCTTATTATTTGATTGATCGCAGAGGTAATTTGGTTCCTTATACCAGCAATAACTCACCAAGCTATCGAATTACGACAACTGACACATCCACTATTGAGTGGAGCGGTCAAAATATGGGTTTTATTAGCCGTTCTGATGTAAACGCCTATCGAATGATCGCCTCACGCACCGCTTTCGATAGCAAAGAAAAATCTAGAACCAAAGTTATTACCAATGGCGCGAATATTAATTTAGATTCCGATATCGGTAGTAGCCATGTCATTAAATACGGGGTTAACTGGCGTGATCAGGCTTCTGTTCCTGCTAGCCTTAACAACGGTTTAGTAACAGAAAAGAAAAAAGAAGTTGGTGCTTATGTTGAAGGCATCTGGGGAGTAGGGCCTGTTACACTAACTACAGGGTTACGTTACGACTATTTCGATCTTAAAACCAATAGTGGCAAAAAAACCAGCGATGGGGATATTAACCCAAGCCTAGGCGTAATTTGGGAAGTTACCAAAGATTTAAGCTTGAACTCCAGTTTGAACTATGCGACACGTAGTCCGCGTATGTATGAGGCAATGTTAAGTGGTTCCCGTGCCATCAGCGTAACGGACGACATCAAAGCGGAAAAATCGCGTAATATTGAGACTGGATTTAACTACAATTTAACTGATATGCTTTCCTTAAACGGTAGCTACTTCTGGCAAAATATTAAACATATTCAAGCCATTACAAATGCGGACCAAAATGGTATAAGAAGCATTTATAACGGTGGTACATTAAAAAACAACGGCTATGAAGTCGGTGCGGCCTTCAAATATTCCGGCCTAACCGTTCGTGCCGGTGTTGCCTATAGCAAGCCGGAACTAGACGGCACAACCTTAGATTCGGTTGTTACTGCAGTACCGATCGGTCGTACTTGGACAACTGGCGTTTCTTACAAATTTGAAAAACCAAGCTTAGAATTAGGTTGGAGAGGCCGTTTCGCACAAAATGCCAACTACGATACCGAAACCAACAACCGAGGCGGCGGTACTACAACTACCAAACGCCCTGGCTATGGCGTCAGTGACTTCTATGTTACTTGGGAAGCATTGGATAACCTGAATGTAAACTTTGCCGTAAACAACGCATTCAACAAATTATATAAGAGCCACAGCCAACGCGCGGGAACCAGTGCTCTCCCTGCTGTTGGACGCGACTTCCGTGTAAATATCAACTACACGTTCTAATCATAAAACTCCTTAAATTCCGACCGCACTTTAGGCAAGTAAAACTAAAGTGCGGTCGTTTTTTCGAGCATTTTTAGCTCAAATTCTGGATAAAAATCTGCCTTTACACTTGAATTATTTCCCCAATCCAGTATTATTTGCCCCTTAATTTCGATCGGGTTCCCTCACCCCGAATTCACATCTGTTATAGATAAGCAAAAAGGTAATGATGATGAAACATACATTTTCAACACTATTCAGCGATCAACAAAAACGCCGTATGCTGGTTATACTGAGTTTTTTCCATATTTTTATTATCGCGGCAAGTAACTATTTAGTGCAAATTCCCTTTGAAGTGAAAATGCCATTTGGTGACTTCTCCTTCCATAGTACTTGGGGAGCCTTAACTTTCCCATTTATTTTTCTGGCAACGGACTTAACCGTGCGCGTATTCGGCTCGAAAGAAGCCCGTTGGATTATTTTTGTGGTGATGTTCCCCGCATTAATTGTCAGCTATATTGTCTCCGTGCTGTTTTCTGATAGCCAATATCAAGGTATTGTCTCGTTAAGAGAATTTAATCTGTTCGTATTCCGCATTGCTTTTGCCAGTTTTGCTGCTTATGTATTCGGACAATTACTGGATGTAGTGGTATTTAACCGTTTACGTCAACTGAAAACCTGGTGGATTGCACCGACTAGCTCAATGATTTTTGGCTCGATGGCGGATACGTTTTTATTCTTTTCAATCGCGTTTTATGCCAGCACAGATGTATTTATGGCAGAAAACTGGATGAGTATAGGATTTGTAGATTATTTATCTAAACTATTAATCGGCATATTGTTATTCGTGCCTGCTTATGGCGTAATTTTGAATATGATTTTACGCAAACTAAAAATGCTAACCGCCTCAGTGCAAACAGCATAATTATTATATAAAGGGAAAGGAATGAACCTAAGAGAAACTATCGATCAAAGCCCAATGTCAAGCTATCAATGGCTAATTGTGGTTCTGGCAGCAATTATGAATTTATTAGACGGTTTTGATGTGTTAGCTCTCGCTTTCACGGCAACCCCGATCCGTACGGAATTTGGTTTAAGTGGAGTGGAACTCGGTTACCTCTTCAGCGCAGGTCTAATCGGGATGACCGGAGGTTCTCTGTTTTTAGCGCCGTTAGCAGATAAAATCGGCCGGCGTAGCCTATTGCTTATCGCTGTTTCTCTCTCAGCTATCGGAATGCTCGGTTCAGCATTCGTTGCAAGCTCTTTCGCACTCGGTTTTTGGCGAGCTATTACAGGGATCGGTGTTGGTGCCATTTTAGTCGGTACTAACGTTATTACCAGCGAATATTCTTCACGCAAGTGGCGTAGTGTTGCTATTAGTATTTATGCGGCGGGGTTTGGTTTAGGAGCCGTACTCGGTGGAATGTTTGCCAATGTCTTGCAACCTGAGTATGGTTGGCGTGCGGTATTCCTTGCAGGAGCCATTCTCACCGGATTATTTCTGATCGTATTATGGATTTGGCTGCCTGAATCCATTGACTTCTTAACTGACAAGCAACCAGCCAATGCTAAAATTCGTTTGAATCGGATTATGGCAAAAATTGGATTGAAAGGAGAATGGGAACTGCCGCCAAAATCTGAACAGAAAATCGCCCATTTCCCGTTTACGCAATTGTTCGGCGTGCAATACTTACGCTCCACCATATTGATTTGGCTAGCATTCTTCGCCATCATGTTTAGTTTTTACTTAGTCAATTCTTGGACGCCTGCGTTATTGAAAGATGCCGGCATGACCATTGAACAAGGCAACGGTGTAGGCATGATGATTTCTCTTGGTGGCACAATCGGATCTTTATTTTACGGTATGTTAGCAAGTAAATGGAACGCACGTAATGTGTTAGTTTTATTTACCATTGCAACTGCAATAGCCATTATCATATTTATTTTATCGTCTGGTACACTTTGGTTGGCAATGGTATTCGGCATTATGGTCGGTGCATTAATGAACGGTTGTATCAGCGGTCTATATACATTGAACCCAAGTATTTACGCTACTGACATTCGCAGCACCGGAGTGGGCTGGTCAATTGGTATCGGACGCCTCGGAGCCATTCTTGCACCAACCATTGCAGGACAATTACTAGACAGCGGTTGGAACAAACAAAGCCTGTACACAGCAGTCGCATTTATTATGTTGATTTCTACTGTCTCGCTATTTCTGTTGCACAGTAAAAGTGATCTGCCCCCCAAAAGTTAGACAGGTTAGTTAACTTAAATATTGAGCTCGGTATTGCACCGGGCTCAATCCTTTTAAACCAAGTTTAATTCGTTTTTGATTGTAATACACCAAATATTCTTCAATCTCTGCCTGTAATTCAGCGATTGAATTATAACTCCGTGAGTAAAAGCACTCGGATTTTAATATCGCAAAAAAGCTTTCAATCACCGCATTGTCGTAGCAATTCCCTCGACGACTCATGCTTTGTATCGCTTTTCCTTTCAGCATATTCCCCCATTCCGCTGTGCCATACAATACGCCTTGGTCGCTATGAATAATCGGGCATTCTGTCGGTTTAAGCCGACTAAGCCCTTGTTCTAGCATCTTTTTTACCAATGAAAACTTCGGGCGTGTCGCAAAGTTATAGGCAATCACTTCTCGGTTAGCCAAGTCCATCAACGGTGAAAAATAAAGCTTTTCTTGCCCAACCTGAAATTCCGTTACATCCGTTACCCATTTTTGATTAAGCGCCGTTGCTGTAAAGTCACGATTCAGTAAGTTCG
>CAJPST010000010.1 GCA_905373425.1 uncultured Mesocricetibacter sp. | reverse complement strand
ACACACAAGGAAACCTACTATGAAATTTTTTAAAAAACTTGCAGTTGCTGCGGTTGTTGCAACGGGGTTGACCGGTTGCGTGTCTTCTGCGGATATGAATAATGAAGCGGCAAGAGCTTATCGTTCAGTTGTTCAGGATGCGAATGCTCAGAATGCGGTGGATAACAGTTCACCGACGGCAAGACGTATTCACACAATTTTTAACCGCATGAAACCTTATGCAGACCAAGAGAATAAAACCGGCGTACCATTTAACTGGGAGATCACGGTTGTGCGTTCTAACGAGCTAAATGCTTGGGCAATGGCAGGTGGTAAAATGATGTTCTATACCGGTTTAGTTGATACATTAGGTTTAAGCGATGCTCAAATTGCTACCGTAATGGGGCACGAAATGGCGCACGCGTTAAAAGAACACAGTAAATCCGACAAAACAATGAGTACGATTACCGGGCTTGCAGCAGCAGCGGCTAGCGCGGCTTTAGCAAGTAAAGGTATTTCGACCAATGTGATGGGATATGACGCAGTTGCCGTAGTGAAAGATTTAGGTTTGGATAAACCGTTCTCCCGTAGTCAGGAAACCGAAGCAGACGAAGTCGGTTTGATGTTAATGGCAAGATCAGGCTATAACCCTGAAGAAGCGCCAAAATTATGGGAAAAAATGAAAAGCGCAAGCGGCGGCTCCGGTGGTGTATTAGCGGCTTTAACTTCTACTCACCCGACAGATGAAGGCCGTCAAGAGAATTTACAACGTTTAATGCCGGAAGCGTTAGCGTTATATAACGCCAGCTCCAAGGTATCGGATAGCGCAGTAAGTAGCGGAGACAGCGGAAAAAAAGGTAAAAAATCCAAAGGCAGAAGATAATCTATTTTTGGATAAACGATAAGTAAAAAAGTGCGGTTGAAAAAACATGAGAAATTTCAACCGCACTTTTTGTTTGCCTGTTCAGCAGTTGAGCTACTGCAAGAAGACGTTAGAATACCGCTTCCACTCGGAAGAATAAGCCAAGCGTGTGTTGGCGGTCTTTTTCACGATTATTGTAAAAGTTCACTTCCGGTTGAATAAATAACCATTTCCGCCAGATAGGTTGGCGCCAGCTGATGAACGGACCGTATTGGTTAATATCGAATTTTTTCTCATTCAGGTTACCGCCCACATAAATGCCATAATCTAGTCGTTTGAAATTAGAGAAATTGTGTTGACGATAAAAGCTGTTTCCCCATGTGATCAACTCGTCAATGTCACGTTCATATTGCAAATGCAAGTGGTTGGCAATAAAAATATCATCAGTCTGTTGGTATTTATTCTCAAAATTTGTACGTAAATAATATTTACTATTGCTGCCGTAACGATAAATTTGTTCCAATCTGGTGGAGAACAGCTCGTTCCATATCCATTCTTTATTCAGCTTAAGCCGCAGATAAACGTCCATTCCCGAACGTACACCTAGATCTAAATCGGCGTCAATCCCCAATTTTTTTATGCTATCTGACCAACGCAATCCCACGGAGGAGTTATCGTGTCGCGCTTGGCGGCGGTCATAGCGTTTATCGTTACGCAGTGGCTCGCGATAATTTTGTCCGATCCGATTTTTATCACGCGCTTCGTTATCTAACTCATCGTCACCGAACACTAAGCTTAAATGTTTTTTTAGAGTTGGCAGGCGGATTTTTCCGCGAACCCGAGGTTTTACTGAGAATTTATCATAACGATTCCATTCGTTATCCAACATAATCCGTAATCCCGCACTGGCCGGCCGGGCAGGATCGGGTGTGCCGAGCCAACTATCAATCGTGTTTGACCAAGTGTGCAACGCGGTTTTCACGGTTTGGTGTTGGTTATCCGTCCAGGTTTCTTCTCCTTTTTTGGGTTCTAAGGATTCTTCTGCCTGTGCTGAAAATGATATTGCAACCGTTGCCATACAGCCAATAGAAAACCATATCCTATTCATTTAATTTTCCTTTATTTAATTTTATAGACAAATAACCACACCGTTCGCTCTAATTGTATCGCATCTGTCGCACAGATGAAAGTTAAGGAGTAAAGAGCGGTCAGATTTTGTAATGTTTTTTAACCTAGCAAATATACCGCTTGATAAGGCAACAATGTCATACATAGTTCATTGTGGGAAAAATCCGCGTAATTATTCATTAATATGTTTCCCTCCACCTGCAACGACAGAGTTTGCGATTGCTCGCTTAAATTGGCAAGCACAGTCAATGTTTTGCCATCGGCATGGCGTTGATATGCCCAAACCCAAGGATGCTCCGGCAATAAATCACGATAGTCGCCATCAGTGAACACCGACAATTCTTTGCGTAATTTAATTAACCGTTGGTAAGTGTAGAACACGGATTTTTTATCTTGTAGAGCCTGCTCAGCATTAATTTTATGATAATTTTGCGCCACGTCAATCCATGGTTTGCCGTCGGAGAAACCGGCATTTATGGAAGCATCCCATTGAACCGGCGTGCGAGCGTTATCACGGGATTTTTGTGCCAAAATTTTTAGAATTTCTGCTTCAGACAAGTGTTTATCTTTCAATTCTTGGTAAGCGTTTAGGCTTTCCACGTCGCGATAGTCTTTAATAGAGGTAAAATTCGGATTGGTCATGCCGATTTCTTCGCCTTGATAAATATACGGCGTACCTTGCATTCCGTGCAGCAGCATAGCGAGCATTTTCGCCGAGGTTTGACGCAACTCTCCTTCATCACCGAAACGGGAAACAATGCGCGGTTGGTCGTGATTACACCAGAACAGCGCATTCCAAGCACGTCCATGCATTCCCTGCTGCCAATAATTGAAAATAGATTTTAGCGCTACATAATCGGGTTTTGCGTAGGTCCATTTTTCGCCGTTCGGATAATCCACTTTCAAGTGATGAAAATTGAAGGTCATGGAAAGTTCGGTGCCGTCTAAATTGGCATACTGCTGACAATGTTCTAATTGTGTAGAAGACATTTCGCCCACCGACATCAAGCCGTAAGGTGTTAAGGCGTTTTGGTTAATTATTTGTAAATATTCGTGAATTTTGGGCCCGTCAGTATAGAAACGGCGGCCGTCGCCTTCATAATCGTCTTCAAATACCTCCGGTTTGGAAATTAAATTCACAACATCTAAACGCAGACCGTCAATGCCCTTTTCCGCCCAAAATTTGCAAATCGCAAATAATGCCGACCGCACTTGAGGATTCTCCCAGTTTAAATCCGCCTGTTCGGTTGCAAATAGATGCAAATAATATTGCTGTGCTTTGTCCGACCATTTCCACGCAGAACCACCGAATTTAGATTTCCAGTTGGTGGGTTGTTCGCGCCAAATGTAGTAATCATGATATTCGGAGGATGGATCTTCGCCTTTTTGAAACCATTCGTGAAAAGTGGAACTGTGGTTAAACACCATGTCCATCACAATGCGAATATTGCGTTTATGAGCTTCGGCGACCAGCTGTTCAAAATCAGCCATAGTGCCGTAACTTGGATCAATATTGCGGTAATCGGCAATGTCATAGCCGTTATCAATTTGTGGCGATACATACATAGGCGTAATCCAAATAGCGTCAATGCCTAAGGTTTGTAAATAATCCAAGCGCTTGATAATGCCTTGAATATCGCCTGTTCCGCTGCCTGTGGTGTCTTGGAAGGATTTCGGATAGATTTGGTAGATAACGCCGTTTTTCCACCATTGGGAGTTGTTCATTTTATTACCTCATGAAGAAGATGGCGCGCGTTTTCTAATGTGCGCCGTGATTAACAGGTTAGCACCTGCTATCAGGCGACTAATTCGATTTGATTATTTTCGGGATCAAGTATGCAGCTTTCATAGTAACCGTCACCCGTAACACGTGGCTCACTAATCACCTGATAACCGTCCGAGCGCAGTCGTTCGGTAAGTTGATTGACGTTCTCGCGTGAGCCCAGTTGCATGGAAAAATGAATTAATCCGCTATTAAATAGTCGTTTTTCTATTTCGATGATTTCCGGGCGCGTCATGATTTCTAAACGCGCGCCACCGTCAAAGGTCAAAAAATATGTCATTAAATTGGTGCGCGAGTTGTGGTATTTCTCATTCGGTACCGCATTGAAATATTTCATATAAAAATTTTTCGCACGCTCTAAATCCTGAACGTAAAGGGCAATGTGTTCGAGTTTCATTCTTTTCCTTAACTTTTAATGGCGCTTATATAAAAAGGTTGCCTCGTCGGTTAAATAAAAAACGCTTAAAATTTTCACCGCACTTTTGGGCTGTCGGGTAATGGATTACGCTAAGGTTCCCGCTTTTTCTTTGCGTTTGTAAACGATAGTTGTGAGAACAAACGGCACGGCGATGGCAATTGCCATGGCGATGACGAAGGTGCCCCAGAATTGTTGTTGAATAGATAAGATGCCCGGCAAACCGCCTACACCGATACTATTTGCCAACACGCCGGCAAAACCGCACACTAATGCCGCACAGGCGGAACCGGTCATTGCACACAACATTGGGAAACGGTATTTTAAGTTGATACCGTACATTGCCGGTTCGGTAACACCTAAATAAGCAGATAAAGCAGCAGGAATCGCTACTTCACGGGATTGTGCGGTTTTGTTCACATAAATGATAGCGAGTACCGCGGAGGCCTGTGCAATATTGGATAACGCAATTAACGGCCAAACAGGTGTGCCGCCAATGCTTTGAATCATTTGCATATCAATGGCAAGAGAGGTTTGGTGAACACCTGTTACCACTAACGGCGCATATAAAAAACCGAATAATGCCGCACCAATTGGCGCAAAGCTGCCGGTCATCGCGTGTTTTACCACAAAGGCAACACCGTTACCGATTTCCCGTCCGATAGGGCCGATGATGGAGTGGGCTAAAATCACCGCCAAAATTATAGACGTTACGGGAACAATAATTAAATTTAAGAAATCCGGCACGATTTTGTTGAGGAAGCGTTCAATATAAGATAACGCCAAACCTGCCATAATGGCCGGAATCACTTGCGCTTGATAACCTACTTTTTCAATCATGAATAAACCGAAATCCCAGACTTCCGGTATTTTCTTGCCAAGGTCATAAGAGTTCATTAATTGCGAGGAAACCAAAGTCACGCCGAGTACGATCCCGAGAATCGGTGAAGTCCCCATTTTGCGTGCGATAGACCAACAAATGCCTACCGGCAGGAAGGAGAAAATCGCTTCACCGATAAGCCATAAGAAGGAATGCATACTTGCCCAGAACGGACTGACTTGAGTCAGGGTTTTACCATCAAACATGGCAATGTCACCGATGACGTTACGGAAACCGAGAATCAAACCTCCGCTGATCAACGCCGGTAGCAACGGAATAAAAATATCTGCCAAATGGGAAATCAGGCTTTCATACCATTTCTGATTTTTGCGTGCTGCGGCTTTCACTTGTTCTTTATCCACGCTCGCCAAACCGGTTTTCTCCAGCAGAATTTTGTAATAATCGCCCACTTCCTGACCAATCACCACCTGATACTGCCCACCGGTAGAGAAATTAGCTTTTACCATCGGCAAGGATTCAATGCCTGCGGTATCAATTTTGCTTTCGTCGTTTAAAACAAAGCGTAGACGGGTAATACAATGGGTGACGGTGGAAATATTTTCCCGTCCGCCAATGTATTGAATAAGTTGATCAACATATTGCGGATCGATTTTTTGTTTCGCCATAATAGATGTCCTTAAACGGGAAGGGGTGGAAATTGATTAAATTATAATCTTGTATATGGTTTTGTAAATGGGAACGTTCCCAATAATATGGGGAATAATGTGATGACGATCACAAATTTACAAAATAATCTGTCAAAAATGGCGTTAGTTTGATGTTATCTTGTGAATTGAAGCTTGAGTTATTTAAAGCAAAATAGAGGTCATAATTATTCAATTAAATGGAAAGGAACTTGACGCTGCTCAATTTTGCTGTCACCGTTAAGTTGATTCAGCAACAATTCTACCGACCATTTTCCTGCTTGCACATAACCAAAATCCAAACTTAGTACATCCGGCGCTAGATATTGCAAAAGTTTATTCTGCCCGATATAAGCCAGTGTCAGCTTTTTCTGGGTTTCATGCAAATACTTGAGCGCGCCTGTTGCTAGCGTATTACCGGCACACAATAATGCGGAAACCGGCTGTTCAAATAAGCGATGACAGTGGTGGTAGGCACTTTCGCTGTCAAGTTGCGCCTGTGTACAATTAGGGGGGAGCTGATGAGTTAAACAAAAGTCTCGGTAGGCCTGTGTTCGCAATCGCCCGGTAGTTTCATCACTGTCATTCACTCCTAAATAAGCGATTTGGCGATGACCCCGCAGATATAGTTTTTCCAATAACGCCTGCATTGCGTGTTTGTCGTCATAATACACGCAGGAAAATTCGTCATAACGGCGGGCAATAACCACTAATGCGCCTTTCCAAGCAGAAAGCGTAGCGGCAGGCAGCGTGGAAAAACCGAATACTATCACGGCATCTACTTGTCGGCGCTGAAACAGGTACAAATGATGGGCGACAAGCTCAGGCTTAAACTGGCTTTCTACAATAATCGGCGTAATATGATGATGATATAGTTGCTCCAAAATTGCACTCAGCGTTTGTGATTCAGCCTGTGAATTTAAACGGGAAAGGATAATGCCCACCACCGGTTCGGTTGAGCCACGCATTGCCCGTGCGGTTCGGTTTGGTTGAAATCCAAGTTCATCAATTACGCGCTGGACTTTTTCGCGCGTTTGCGCCTTAACTTTGGGATCGTTATTCAGCACGCGGGAAACCGTTGATTTACCCACCTGACAACGTTGTGCAATATCTTTAATAGTCAGTTTCATCCCAAATCCTTTTTAAAATTCCGTAAAAAATGACCGCACTTTCCTGATTTCCTTTCATTATTTGGCGTTCAACGTAAACTGAAGTCTGCTTTGCCGATCGGAGAGAGGGCCGCTTTATGGTCACGAATAATATTCATAAACACCTGTCCGAAACGCTCCAGCTTGACTGCGCCGACGCCGTTGATTTGCAACATTTCGCTACTATTTTGTGGCAGATAGTGCGCCATTTCCTGCAAGGTTGCGTCACTGAACACAATATACGGCGGAATATTTTCTTTGTCTGCAATTTGTTTACGTAGAAAACGCAAGCGGGCAAATAGATCTTTGTCGTAGTTGATCATCGCGCTACGTTGTGGCGCGCTGACGGCGGCAATCGAAGACAGACGTGGTGTTGCCAGTTGTAACGCAACTTCGCCACGTAATACGGGGCGGGCACTTTCGGTGAGCTGTAAAGTTGTAGCGTTGCTGAACCCATTGTCGCTTATCACCTGTTGTAACAAACCTAAATGGATCAACTGACGAATCACTGACTGCCAATACTCCTTACTTTTGTCTTTACCGATGGCATATACGCTTAAGCTGTCATGTTGGTTCTCTTTAATTTTCTGATTGTGCATACCGCGCAACACAGCGATGACATATTGCACACCAAAACGTTGACCGGTGCGATACACGGTGGAAAGCACTTTTTGCGCATCAATCAATCCATCGTATTTTTTTGGCGGATCGAGACAAATATCGCAATTATTACATGGTTTTTGGCGATTTTCGCCGAAGTAATTCAATAAGACCAAACGGCGACAGGTTTGGCTTTCTGCAAATTCACCAACAGCTTCCAATTTATGTTGTTTAATATCACGTTGCGGGCTTTCCGGCTCTTCTAACAGAATTTTTTGTAACCAAGCGTAATCGGCCGGTTCATAGAATAGCACTGCTTCTGCCGGTAAATCGTCACGGCCGGCACGCCCGGTTTCCTGATAATAGGCTTCAATACTGCGCGACAGGTCAAAATGTGCCACAAAGCGAACGTTGGATTTATTAATTCCCATACCGAATGCGATAGTCGCTACCACTACCTGTACATTATCGCGTTGAAACGCACGCTGCACTTGTTCACGTTGCGCGTTTTCCATGCCTGCGTGATAACCTGCCGCTGAGACACCTCGTTTTTTCAGTGCTTCTGTAATCCGTTCTACTTTATTACGACTATTGCAATACACGATTCCGCTTTTACCTTTCTGTGCCGCCACAAAATGACATAATTGTTCCATCGGCTTGAATTTTTCTACTAGCGTGTAGCGAATATTTGGTCTGTCGAAGCTACCAACATATAAGTGCGGTCGGTTTAATTGGAGATTTTGTAGAATATCTTGTCGTGTACTGTAATCCGCTGTGGCAGTCAGTGCCATTATCGGCGCCGTGGGAAAGCAGCTTTTCAGCCCACCCAGTTGGGTGTATTCAGGGCGGAAATCATGCCCCCATTGAGAAATACAGTGCGCTTCGTCGATGGCGATAAAGCTTACATGACATAGAGAGATAAAACGGAAGAAACCATCGGTCATCACTTTTTCAGGAGAAAGATAAACCAATTTCAATTGCCCTGAAATGGCTTTATTTTGCACCTGCTGTTGTTGTTCAAAGGTTTGCGTGGAATTGAGATAGTCTGCTTCGATGCCGTTGGCAAGCAATTGATCCACTTGATCTTTCATCAGCGAAATTAGCGGTGAAATCACCAGTGTCAACCCATTAAAACAAAGGGCGGGGATCTGATAACACAAGGATTTTCCGCTTCCGGTTGCCATTACTACTAAGCTGTCCTGACCGTTTAACGCGGCTTGAATTACCTCTTCCTGTCCGCTGCGGAAGGCTTGGTAACCGAATACGGAATGTAATATTTCAAGTGCGGTTGAAATTTCTCCTGTTTTTTTGACCGCACTTTGCAACTCAGCGGGGCTAGAACACATTATTGAGCGAGATCCCAAGTCCGATACGGCGAGTATTGCGGTTATAATCCAATAAGGACTCACCATAGCCGCCGTAATATTGCGTGTAGAAACTGATGTGCTTGTTCAGGGCATAACTATAGCTGACTTCCACGCCACCTTTATTGTGGCGTGGATGATAATGTCCCTTAACTTTTACTTGATGTCTATTTTCGCGATAACCAATGCTTAGATCAAAATAACCGCGATATTTTTTAATATCGGGGTTGTCATCGTCTTTTTTAGACTCAGGAATTCGCCACCAGGGTTTAAATTCGACGATCCAATTACCTTTAATTGCCGAGGTGCGGGCATATAGTCGGTTCCAACTACGTGATTTATTATTACTGTTATCACGCCCGTTAGATTCATGATCATAACCGGTTTCCAGATCCTGCACCGTCCAACCAAAAGGTAAGTTATATTGGGTCGCCCAACCGAGAAAAAGACGCGGATTGTAATTAGTTTCACGAAACGGAGAAGATTGCTCAAAGTTAGTCATTTGGAACCAGGAACGTTGAGTGTAAGATCCCGCCAATACAGAGTTTTTGCCGAAAATCTCACGCCATATCGGCAATGCCAAACTAATTTGAAATTTCACTTCATCGCGTTTCATATTGGTTGTGTCGTTATAATTACGATTGGAGACGGTCTCCATTAAGTAATTTTGCTCATAAGCCATTAAACCGATAAAGTTGTCGGGTGCTCGGCTAAGTAGATTTGTTATCCGCCCTTGATAGGGAAGGAGGTTATACTCCTGCTCTGTTGCGTTAGCGCAAAGTGCGGTTAGAAATAATGCTGAAATTGAAACGGTAATAAATTTCATGGTGTTATCCCCAGTGTTGGCTAGAGGTGAATTTCTACATCCTCACCGTGTGCGCTACAGGCTTCAGCCAAGCTGTCCTGAAACAGTTTGCCGTCGCTGGCAATCCATTGGTTATCTTTAAACGCAAAGTGGAATCCGCCCAAACGGCTGGCGATCCAAAGTTCTAACAATGGTTCTTGTTTATTAATCACAATTTGACTGCGATCACCGAAAGTAATGGTAAATACCGAGCCTTGGCGATCAAAATCCACATCACAGCCTTGTTCTTCCATTTGTTCTTCGATCTTATCCCAGATTTGTTCAATTTTTTGATGAAATTCGACTACATTCATAAACTATCCTGTTATCATACATTAAAGTCAGAATTATAGAGATTTTTCACCTTTAGGCATAGCACAAAGGCAGAATTAATGTAAAATTGATATTACTTTTTGCAGACAGGAATCGCTAAATGAAAAAATGTATTTCTCTGATAATTTTAACCGCACTTTGTGCTGTCGTGACCGGATGTGGCGTGAAGGGCCCTTTGTATTTCCCCGAACAACCGCCTGCTTCAAATACTCCAAAATAGGATAAAAAATGGATTTTTTTCAATATAAAAACAATCTATTAATGGCAGAGGACGTAGCGGTCAACGAGATTGCCGAACGTTTCGGCACGCCTCTATATATTTATTCTCGTGCAACTTTAGAGCGCCATTGGCACGCTTTTGACAAGGCATTCGGCGAGCATCCGCATTTGATTTGCTTTGCGGTGAAATCTAATCCGAATATTGCGATTTTGCAAGTGATGACGCAACTTGGTTCGGGTTTTGATATAGTTTCGCAAGGCGAACTGGAGCGCGTGCTTGCCGCCGGTGGTGATGCGGCGAAAATCGTATTTTCCGGCGTGGCAAAATCGGAAACAGAAATTGTCCGTGCGTTGGAAGTCGGTATTCGTTGTTTTAACGTGGAATCCACAGCTGAGCTGGAGCGTATCAATTTAGTGGCAGGTAAACTTGGCAAAATTGCGCCGATTTCATTACGTGTAAATCCTGATGTGGATGCGCATACTCATCCTTACATTTCCACCGGATTAAAAGAAAACAAATTTGGAATCAGCGTAGATCAGGCGCGCGAAGTGTATCGTCAGGCCTCGACATTAGCCCATATTAAAGTGACCGGAATGGATTGCCATATCGGTTCCCAGCTAACGGAGTTACAACCGTTTTTAGATGCAACCGATCGTTTAATCGTGCTGATGGAACAATTAAAGCAGGACGGTATTGAGCTGAAACATTTAGATTTAGGGGGCGGACTCGGTGTTCCTTATACCAATGAAGCTCCGCCTCATCCGGCGGATTATGCCAAAGCATTGTTGGATAAGCTAAAACAATACGGTGATTTAGAAATTATTCTCGAACCGGGACGCGCTATTACTGCAAATGCAGGCATTTTAGTCACCAAGGTAGAATATCTGAAAAGTAATGAGACGCGTCATTTCGCTATTGTGGATACGGGTATGAACGATATGATTCGCCCGGCGTTGTATCAGGCTTATATGAATATTATCGAAACTGACCGCACTTTAATACGGGAAAGCAATGTGTATGACGTAGTCGGTCCAATTTGCGAAACTTCGGATTTTCTAGGTAAGCAGCGCACGCTTGCGATTGCGCAAGGCGATTTGATCGCGCTACGTTCTGCCGGGGCTTACGGTGCCAGCATGGCTTCTAATTATAACTCTCGACCGCGTGCAGCAGAAGTTATGGTGAGCGGAAGTGAGGCACATTTAATTCGTCGTCGTGAAGCTTTTGCCGAATTATGGCAATTTGAGCGATTGTTACCGTAATTAATGATAACCAAAATAAGAAAGGCTAACAACCCACGGATTGTTAGCCTTTTTGCGATTATTCTTTATCTTTTTTATCGCCTTCGTCTTTATCATCGCCTTTGTCGCCATTTTTCAGGGAATCAAGACTTTCTTTACAAGCAGCAGCTTGTTGATCTTTTGGAAGTGCTGCATATTGCGCTCTAGCCGCATCGATATGTGGTTTGGCTTCTGCCGGCAAATTAGCGCTAAATTCTTTTAAAAACTCTTCACAAGTCGGGTGAAGATCTGCCGCCATGGAAGACATTGCAAAAGCAGAAAATAGAGTTGCTAATAGTACTTTTTTCATAAAGAGGACTCCTTATTAGTAATATAATTAAGATTATCCGAAATTGGTAATCCCGACTGATTTTATCTACTATTTGGGAAAAAGTAAAGTTAATCAAGAATATATTGTAAGGAGAGCAACATGAAATGGCATTATTCGAGGCTTGCTCATTGGTGTTGCTTGTTGGATTAGCAGGCCTTATCAAGCTAAATTGCAAAAAAGTGCGGTTAAATTTTCCGGTATTATGTAGCAGTTACACAAAATCTGAAAATTGATTAATGTACCGCGTAAACTTGAATCCTTTTACGAGTAAAAAGCGTGAAAGGCATTTATTTTTGCTAGAGTTTTATCGTTCTCTTTGGTTTTTCTCATCCTGCAAGGCATGTTTATTATCAGTTTTATGATGTGTCGGTATTAAGAGATAAGACTACAACAGCCATAAAGGACACTGAAAAGAGAATTGATGATAGAGCACAGTATTGCTCAAGCCGAGAAATATTTGAAAGAGCATTTAGGAGAAAGCAAGACTTTAAATATATTCAAGTGAAAATCAGAAGTAACAACTTTGAAGAAAGAGTTAGACCCATAAAACTTGATAAGAATATATTATAAAAATATTGAGTGAAATGAATTTGAATTTGTAACTGAAATTTTTTGTATTTTGAGAGGGGAGAATATTTATGCTTTCAATATTAGGGGCTACATTATTTGGAGTTATAGCAATTATGACAGTGCTTGTTGCTTGCGGCTTGCCTTTGGGCGAATTTACAATGGGTGGACAACATAAAATCTTACCTAATAAATTTAGAGTTGTGGCAGTTATTTCGGTGGTTATCCAGATTTTTGCAATGATAATTATTTTGCAAGCCGGAGGTTTTATTCCCTTGTGGTTGTCTTTTAAGGTTACTAAATATATTTGTTTCTTCTTTGCCGCGTATCTATCTTTGAATACTATTATGAACATGATTTCAAAAAGTAGGAAAGAAAAATATGTTATGACTCCGCTTTCACTTATAGCCGGAATATGTTTTTGGATAACGGCATTTCAGATGTAGTATGTAAAATGAGGATAATCTACAGTGCGTCAAATTGGAATTTAGGAATAATATTTCTACACGTAAACAATGGCGCTGCAAGCATTGTAATCATACTTTTAGCGTAACGTCAGACACAATTTTGCAGATAAGTTCATTAAACTTAATACGCGAATCAATACCGAAAATTTCTGATGTTTTTTTGACCGCACTTTCAGATTGTTAACTTGCTTAAAATTTTTTAAAACTGACTTCTTTGTTTATTTTGATTTTTTCTGAAATGCCTCTGCTTGTTCATAACTTATTGCGCCGTCGGTGGCTGAAAGGGAAAATAGATTGAAATAAGCAAGGGTGTGCCCTAATTTTAGAACTTCCTGCAAGGACATTTGTTGGTGTAGGCCGTATAACACTCCGGCGCAGAATGCGTCTCCCGCCCCGAGAGTGCTGATAATATCCTTTTTTTCCACCCAATAGGATGGTACGGCAACCTGTTCGCCGTTACGATTGCAACCGACCGCCCATTCTGGGTAATGTACGATCGCTGTGTGTTTTACACCCAGTTGTAGGATTTGTTCTGTTAGTTTTAATATATTGTCTTTATTGGAAGGCAAATCGTCGTTATCTGTCAGAATCTTAGCTTCTACATCGTTGATTATTGCAAAGTCCACATAAGGTAAAGCCGGGCGTATGTATTGCCTAAAAATGTCTTTGTTATTAACTGAAACTAAATCAATTGAAATCAGGAAGCCTTGCTCATGTAAGTAATGGAATATATTGGTTAGCGCTTCCGTATCCAATAATGCCGGCAACAACGGAAGATAAGCAATATGGGCAATTTTAGCCTGATTATTAATGGTTAGAATTTGCTCTTGTCCGTATAGCCTCATTGCACCTACGTAATGAAAAAAAGTGCGTTCGCCTGTTTGTTTGTTGATCATCACATCGGTAAAAGAGGTTGGGAGTGCTGCTTCCGACACCGCATCAATATTCACTTGATGTGCTTTAGCCTGTTGCAAAATAAATTGCCCTTCCGCATCTTTCCCTACCGCCCCGCTCAAAAAGAGCGGTAGGTTTTTATCCAATTTTGCTAAATTGAATAAAACATTGGTGCAACCGCCGCCACAATGTAGCGCAATGTCGGAAATAGTTGCTAACATTGACTCTTTCGGGTAATCAGAGATAACCAGCGTACGATCAACCAATAGATTGCCGAGGGCTAAGATGCCTTTTCGGTTAAGGTTTACCATACAGTTCAGCCTTGTTTACGCTGCCAAAAATGCTCATTTGTTCCGCTACGGTATCGCTGATTGCCCGTTGCATTTTTTCCATCATAATCAAATAGTAATTATAACGTTGTTCCAATCCTGCACTGCGTACGTCTTGCTCGATACTTTGAATTGCAGCTTGCGACATACCGGTGAAGAAATTAATTTTGCAAATACCCAGTTCAATGGTTTTGCGGAAATCTTGTGCGCTAATGCCGGAGCCGCCGTGTAATACCAAAGGCACAGATACGGCTTGATCGATTTGTTGTAGGCGTTGGAAATCCAGTTTTGGTTCACCTTTGTATTTACCGTGAGTATTGCCGATAGCAACCGCCAATGCATCGATACCTGTTGCATCGACAAATTCTTTGGCTTGTTCTACTTTGGTGTAAAGGGCTTCGTCCGCCGCACTTTCTAACGCTCCGCCTTCATCACCGCCCACCGCGCCGAGTTCGCCTTCAACGGAAATGCCGTGATTGCGACATAATTCCACTACTTTGCGGGTTTGCGCGATATTTTCTTCATAAGGCAGACTTGAACCGTCAAACATCACGGAAGAAAAACCGCACTGGATAGCTTTTTCGATGGTTGGAAAAGTTAAGCCGTGATCCAGATTCAAACAGACAGGCAGACCTGATAAAGCTGCTTTTTTCTTGATATATTCAGAAGTGGAGAAAATATCAATATATTTTAAATGCACTTCCGCAACATTAATGATGATCGGCGAACGATTCGTTTGTGCGGCGTGAAAAACTGCGTCTATGAAGTTTGAATCAATCGCGTTGAACGCACCTACGCCGAATTTATGTTGATCGGCAACTGCCAGAATATTTTTCAAATTAAGTAATTTCATGGTTAAATCCCTTCAAGATAATGTTCGTAGTCACTACATAATAAATGAAGTGGCGTTTCATCTTCCTCAACCGTAGAAAAACGACCTAACGGTTCAAGAAAACGGTTATCGGTCAAATCGTCGTTTGCCATTGACACCTCACCCGCCAATACATCGCCAAAACCTTTTTCTGCCCAAAAGCTATGATAGAGCAGTGGCGTTAAGCAAATACTTTGTCCCGGTTTCAACGTCACGTAGCCACCGGCAGGCAAAGTGATTCGCTCGCCGTCAACCGCAACGCTAATCTCGGCTTGTTCGTCCAGTAAGTCGGTTTCTTCATCACGCCGATAAAGTTGTACGATAAGGTTGCCTCCACCACGGTTGATAATATCTTCCATTTTTTTCCAGTGATAATGCATTGGTGTGACTTGGTTTTCCTTTACCAACATGATTTTTTCCGCATAAGGCTTGCCGTTATGTGGCGATTGATTTCGAATGGTAAACAGGGTTAAACCGAATTGTTCGAACCGCCCTAAATTAAAGTCGGTTACATCCCAGCCAAGACGGGCATCTAGGATTTCTTGTTTGGTTTGATAATCGAAGTTGTGCCAATCTTCCAGATGATATTGTGCAAAAGACGGTAAGTGAAAATAATATTGCGCCATCAGGCTTTTAGCTTGTTGAATGGCGTGATTGATGTCAGAACGTTTCATTTTAAACTCCTTGTCGTCTATAAAAGTGCGGTGCATTTTTCAGCCGTTTTTTTAAATAGCTTGAAAACTGACCGCTCTTTTTAACTGTTAGGTCGGATTGCTAACTTTCATCCAAACCCCATAGCCAAGCGGCACCGCGTACTCCACTGGAGTCACCGTGTACCGCTTTTTTGATTTCGGTGAAATATTCTCGACCGAAAATATAATCGTTTAGCAGACGCGGCACGTTGGTATAAAGGCGCTCAATATTGCACACGCCTCCGGCAAAAACCACGACATCGGGATCGAGGGTATTCACATAAGCGGCTAATGCCTTGGCGAGACGGCGCTCATAGGCTTGTAGAGTTTGTTCCGCTGTGGCATCACCTTGTTCTGCCAAACGCACGATTTCATCACCTTTGAGACGCTGACCCGAACGGCGTTCATAATCGTCACACAAGCCCGTTCCTGATACAAATTGCTCGACACAACCGTATTTGCCGCAATAACATTGGTTTTGTCGCGCTATGGTTTGCTCTTCTTCATCCTGCCAAGGCAAGGAATTATGTCCCCATTCCCCGCCGATGCCGTTGGCGCCGTTAAGAGGTTTACCGTTAATCACAATACCCGAGCCGCTTCCGGTACCTAAAATCAGAGCGAGGACGATATTTTTTCCAGCCCCCGCACCGTCAGTGGCTTCAGATACCGCCATGCAGTTAGCATCGTTTGCCACCCGCACTTCACGCTGTAAAAGTGCGGTTAAATCTTGGTCTAATTTTTGTCCGTTTAACCACACGGAATTGGCATTTTTTACTTTACCGGTAAAAGGTGAAATGGTGCCGGGAATGCCGATGCCGACAGTTCCTGTTTGTCCTGTGGCTTGTTCCGCATCATCTACCAGGCTTTTGATTGCCGCCAAGGTATCCGGATAAGAGCCGCGTGGTGTCGGAATTCGCTTGCGGAACAGCTCTTCTCCTGAATTGGAAAGCGCGATAACTTCAATTTTGGTGCCGCCTAAATCAATACCAATTCGCATAAATACTCCTTAAAATCAAATAAAATGTCGATTTTGTGATCCGGTTAATATTTTTTTCCGTTCTGATTTTATATACTTACATCATTTATCATGATTCACGGATAACGTAATGTCACCTAAAACTTCAATTCTTATTATTGATGACGATATTCACATTTGCGAGTTGTTAACCGATGCGTTTGAAGAATACGGTTATGATGTTGTTAGCGTTCAAAACGGCGAAGACGCATTAATGTTACTACAAACTCGACCTGATTTTGCATTGGTCTTTTTAGATCTTATTTTGCCTGACATTAACGGATTGGTTTTATTACAGCGTTTAAAAAACCTTACTCGTGCTCCGATTATTATGTTAAGCGGTTTAAATTCAGAATCCGACGTGGTGGTAGGGTTGGAAATGGGGGCTGACGATTATATCGCTAAGCCGTTCTACCCGCGCGTAGTTATTGCTCGTGCTAAAGCGGCAATTCGACGCACTCAACCACAATCTGTCGCTTCAGATCATATGCATAACGGATTTAAATTTAACCATTGGATTTTGGATACGGATAATCACAAACTCTTTTCCCCGCAAAAACAAGAAGTCGAATTGACGCAAGGGGAATATGTGCTACTTTATGCGTTGGTTTCGCATTCACAGAAAGTTTTATCGCGTCAAAAATTATTAGAACTTACGCATAGTGAAAATTTAGAAATTTTTGACCGCACTATTGACGTATTAATTATGCGGTTGCGCAAGAAGATCGAACCTAATGTCAAATCACCGACTTTCATTCAAACTGTCCGTGGTTCAGGTTATTTATTTGCCTGCTCCGTTGACCCCTGTTCTACCAACTCTTCGGCCTGTTAAAATCAGTTAGGTTGTAATTTTGGGTACGGGTATGACACACCGTACCCAATCAGGTCTTAGCCGACCTTATTTTACCGTCCAGCCTTTGTAATCTTTGATGTTATTACGATCAATTAAGGTTACCGGGATCAACACTGGTTGCTCCGGTGCCGGTTTGCCTTGCAAAATGTCATAACCGATTTCTACCGCTTTTGCCGCCATCACCTGAGGGTCTTGTGCCGGCGTTCCGCGGAATAGGCTACTTTCTTGTTTCAAGGCATCTTCACCGTCAGGAGAACCGTCTACTCCCATAATGAAGAATTCGCTGCGTTGTGCTTGTTTAGCCGCCAAATCCGCACCGATTGCGGTTGGGTCGTTAATCGCAAAAACCGCATCAATTTTTGGATGTGCAATTAACAGGGAGGTCATTACTTCCAAACCACCTTCACGACTGCCTTTAGCGTTTTGGTTATGGGATAATAATTTGATTTCTTTATGTTTTGCTAATATATCCATGCAGCCTTTCACGCGATCTTGCACTGCAGAAACCGGTGGTCCGTTGATGATGACTACATTACCTTTACCGTTAATTTTATCGGTAATGGTTTGACAGGCGATTTCACCCGCTTGATAGTTGTTGGAGGTAACGGTTGCATTGGCTCCGTCGGCGGCTACGTCAACCGCAACAACCACAATACCTGCATCGCGAGCACGTTTAACAGCAGGTCCGATACCTTGTGAGTCAGCTGCGTTTAGGATAATCATATCGGTTTTTGCTGCAATGAAGTTGTCTATTTGTGCAACTTGTTGCCCCAAGTCGTAACCGCTGGAAACAGAAGTTACGTTAACTTTATCACCCGCTAATTCTTTTGCTTTTAACTCGGCACCTTTAGCAATTTGCACGAAGAACGGATTGGCTAAGTCGCCTACGGTTACGCCGATGGATTTTAATTCTTTTGCCTGAGCAAAAGAAGCGGTTGCCAACATTACGGATACGGCTAATGTTTTTAATTTCATATAACATCTCCCATTGAGTGGTTTAATAAAAAGGTTACAACATTGTTGCCGACTAACTTGCTTTGCGCGTACGGTATTTATCAATTAATACAGCAACGATAATTACCCCGCCTTTAATAACAAGCTGCCAGAAATAAGATACGCCCATTAAAGTCATCCCGTTATTCAGGGTGGCGATGATAAGCGCACCGATAAGTGTGCCGGTAATCGTGCCGATACCGCCGACAAAGCTGGTACCGCCCAGAATAACTGCTGCAATAGCATCCAGTTCATAGCCGACACCGAGATTACCATTGGCGCTGTATAAACGTGATGCGCTCATTACACCACCGAGCCCTGACAGTAAACCGCTGGTGGCATAAACGAAGATTAAAACTAAAGAAACTTTGATACCGGTTAAACGGGCTGCCTGTAAATTGCCCCCTACGGCATAGATATGCGTACCTAATGTAGTCCGACGCAAAATAAACCAACAGACTGCAATCACGGCAAAGGCAATAATTACTAACCACGGTATAGAACCGAGGTATCCGTTCCCGATCCAATCGAAGGATATTTTAGAGTTAATGACGGTTGTGCCGTCTGCCACCAAATATGCCGCACCGCGTAAGGCGGTATAAGTACCCAGCGTCACAATAAATGGCGGTAAGCCGGCATAAGCCACTAATAAGCCGTTAAACACACCCATTCCCAGGCCGGCGATCAATGCAATAGGCACAGCAAAATCAGCTAATGCCGGATTCAGCGAGCCGACTAATGCCATAACGGCGGTTACACCTAAAATAGAGCCTACCGATAAGTCGATCCCACCGGTTAAAATCACGAATGTCATACCTGCCGCCAACACAATATTAATTGATGCCTGACGGGTAATATTCATCATATTGGCTTCGGTCATAAAATTCGGTGCGATAAAAGAAAAGATAATCACAATTAGAATTAAGACGGGCAAAATCCCCATAGCCTGCATTGTGTCGGCAAGCGCCAGTTTTTTAATGGTTGGTTTAGTTGCTGCGTTTTCCATTTTTACTTCTCCTTATCCGGCTATGCAGTTGCACCGCAAGCCAATGCCATAATATTTTCTTGATTAATACCTTTATCCTGAACTTCACCGACAATCTGCCCTTCTCGCATCACATAAACACGATCGCTCATTCCTACAATTTCGGGCAATTCACTGGAGATCATTAAAATGGCTACACCTTGTTTCGCCATGTCGGTCATCATGCGGTAGATTTCACTTTTGGCTCCTACGTCAACACCACGGGTCGGTTCATCTAAAATAAACAATTTCGGATGAATAGCCATCCAGCGGGAAAGCAAAACTTTTTGTTGGTTACCGCCTGACAAACCACTCACATCTACGTTGGCGTTTGGTATGCGAATTTTTAAACTTTTAATGGCTTGTTCGGTTTCCTGTTTGCCTTTTGCCTGATTAATCACCATCATGGTGGCATCCCGTTCAATAGTCGCCATTGTCACGTTTTTGAACACATTCATATCAAGGAACAGGCCTTCCTCTTTACGGTTTTCGGGTAATAATGCAACACGATGGACTATTGCGTCCCGTGGCGAACTGAAGCTGATTTCCGCGCCGTTCAAATACATTTTCCCCTGTGTCGGTTGGCTAACACCGAATAATAAATGCGCCAATTCGGAGCGACCCGCACCAACCAGTCCTGAAAGCCCGACTATTTCCCCCGCTCTTACCACAAATGAGGCATTTTGTACTTTTTTACCGTCGGATAAGTTCTCAACTCGAATGACTTCATCACCCACCGCCACCTTTTCTTTATTGAATAAATCCGTAAGCGGGCGTCCTACCATCATTTGTACTAATGTATTGGCATTTAGGTTTTCGCGAGTTAATGAACCGACATATTTCCCATCACGCAATACACTAACGCGATCCGCTAATTCATAAATTTCCGCCATACGATGGCTGATATAAATAATTGCCAGCCCTTCATTGCGGAGCTTTTTAATGAGTTCAAACAATTTTTCCGTTTCACGTGACGAAAGTGCGGCTGTCGGTTCATCCATGACTAAAATCCGACTGTTGCGATGTAAGGCGCGGGCAATCTCAACTTGTTGTTGTTCTGCAATAGAAAGTGAGGAGACTTTTTGATAGGAAAAGAATTGTGCACCTAGGCGATTTAAAACTTCCTGTGCCTCTTGTTCCATTTGTTTGCGGTTCAATCCAAATAACGTTTTGATTTCTTGACCAAGAAAAATATTTTCAGCCACGGTTAAATTCGGCGATAAGTGGATTTCTTGATAAATTAGGGTGATGCCTGCTTTAATTGCATCTTTCGGTGAAGAAATTGGAAACGCCTTACCATCAATTTTAATTTCTCCTGACGTAGCGGTATAAGCTCCGGCAAGAATTTTCATCAATGTACTTTTACCTGCG
Organism: uncultured Mesocricetibacter sp.; assembly: GCA_905373425.1. GTDB lineage: Bacteria > Pseudomonadota > Gammaproteobacteria > Enterobacterales > Pasteurellaceae > CAJPST01. Next base: position 1,246 of record CAJPST010000010.1, on the reverse strand, counting down.
CCGTTTTCACCCATTAAAGCGTGAATTTCACCGCGGTAAATATCCAAGTCCACATTTTGCAAGGCGTAAAAGTCGCCGAAACGTTTTGCGATATTGCGCATTTCCAGCAGTAGAGATGGTGATGTTTTTTCTGTTTGCTCCATCTTTATTCTCCCTTTGCAACTATTTTGCTAAGATTAAATCACACTAATATGAATAGAAAATGTTGAAGCTCATTCATAATTGTCATAATTTGGATTTCCAAACGGGATAAAATGGCAAAATCAAACTAATGTTAGTTCAAAGTGCGGTCGAAAAAATCCGAGTTTTGAACCCATGATAGGTTTCAGAATACCCCATGAATATTTTGAAAAATACGTTTTTAAATACCTCTTATAGTGTCAGATTGCGTTTAATCGCTTTTGTGACAGTCGCCGTTTTATTGGTAGTGTCGATTAGTTTCACCGCAATTATGGGGCTGAACACTACTCACCATTCCTTATCCAACTTGCGTGACAAAACCCTTAATCAAATGTTTTTCTCAATGACATTGGGTGTCAAAACCACACAGATTTCCACTTATGCCACTCAGTTGAGTCAAACCGTTAGAGCATTGGAATATAAAGAATCTTCCGAGCAATTGGCGCATCACATTCAACAAGTTCATAATTTACTCAATGAAGTGAAAGAAAATACTACGCCGGAAGAACGCCTTGCTTTTGCCGATATTGTGCAATTTATTGAATTATTAGAGAAAAGTGTACAAGAATTGTTACTTCAAGCACATCAACGACATATCATCAATACAACGATCATTAGCAAGCTAAACCAAAGCTTACTGTACTTGGAGCATATAAAAAGACTGGAAAAACGTACCGCACTTTCTCAATCGTCGCAACCTTTTACCTCTCGCTTCAACCAAATTGAGAATTTAATTGAAGACGCGACCAAAGGTGCCTTCTCGCCTGCCAGTTTTTCGGCGATACAATCCACTTTTTCTTTTTTATCTATACCTCAAGATGCGGATATTCAAGCCGAATGGAAAAAAATTGAGCAGGAATTCAAGCAAATCATTGATTACAGCTATCAATTGACGGGAGTGAATTTGCGAATTCAGTTTTTAACTTATCAAATAGATTTCTTGGTGAAAAAAATTGATACTCGCTATACACAATTAGCGCAAGATAAGGTAGCGATGGTAAATAGCGAATCGGAACAAATTCAAACCCGATTATCAGAGAAAACCACTTCAATTTTTATTTTTTCT
>CAJPST010000009.1 GCA_905373425.1 uncultured Mesocricetibacter sp. | reverse complement strand
TTTCGTCGATTTTACGTGCACCGTCTTGCAATTTTCGAATGAAAAATTCATTAAAGTTAGAATAATCGCTGAAATTCGGTTTATCCGCCTCGTTCATATCCACATTATATTTCTTGGCGAACAATTTAATCGCAAAATGCGTCACCGCCCCCCAGTTTTGCTTGGCAAACCAGCCGGCTAGCATGGTCAAATAATACTGTGGCATAGCATATTGGAACGCGATTTTAAGACGCTCCCCATAACATAGCGATGGATTTTTCATGCGGAAATTTTCTCCGTTAGTTAAATGAATCGAAAAAATTATGAGGTCGGATTATAGCAATATTTCATTACATTTAAACAACAATTTCACTTTTTAATGGCACTAAACAGACAAAAAACAATAATTTCCTTTGACTATTTCGTTGTCAAAAGGTAATATGCACGCCCTATGCAAAAGGTAAAACTACCCCTGACCGTTGATCCCGTTAAGGATGCTCAACGCCGATTGGATTATGACGGCTATTATGCCATAAATCAGCTTGAACGCCTTGCCGGAACAGTGGTTAAAGTGCTCAGCGATGCACAGGTAAAATTATCATTTTTCATTGATTCGCAAAAATTGGTTGTCATGAAAGGCAAAGCAACAGTTGATGTTGAATTAGAATGTCAACGCTGTAAACAGTCTTTTATACAAACATTGGAATGTGAGTTTTGTTACAGTCCGGTAACTAATATTGCGCAAATTGATGAATTACCGGAGATTTATGAACCCATTGAATTTAATGAATTCGGGGAAATAGATTTAATCGGTGCGGTAGAAGACGAACTAATGTTGTGTTTGCCGATTGTACCGATGCATTTATCTGAACACTGTGAAGTGTCCGTGGCTGAACAGGTTTTTGGTGAATTGCCTGAAGAATTAGCAAAAAAACCAAACCCGTTCGCTGTATTAGCTAGTCTAAAGAACAAGTAAATTTAGGAGTATAGCCAATGGCTGTTCAACAAAATAAAAAATCCCGTTCACGTCGCGATATGCGTCGTTCACATGATGCGTTAACTACTGCAGCAGTATCTGTGGATAAAACAAGTGGCGAAACCCATTTACGCCATCATGTAACCGCTGATGGTTACTACCGTGGTCGTAAAGTGATCAACAAGTAATTGTTGAATTACTTCATAAGGTAATCACTTGAGCCGTCTAACCCTTGCGTTAGATGCTATGGGCGGGGACATTGGTCCCCGTATTACTATCCCTGCGTCTATTAAGGCACTGGAACAAGATCCTGTGCTTTCTCTGTTGTTGTTCGGTGACAGCCAACAAATCTCTCCGCTTCTTAATAATATTCCTGCCGAATTAAAACAACGGATTACTGTCTGCCACTCTTCCCGCGTTATTGAAAACGAATATGGCTTGGCTTATGCTTTACGGCATAGCAAAGGTTCATCTATGCGTTTGGCAATTGAAGCCGTACAAAAAGGTGATGCCAAAGGTTGTGTCAGTGCCGGAAATACCGGTGCGCTGATGGGATTGGCAAAAGTACTGTTACAGCCGCTTTCAGGTATTCAACGACCGGCACTAATTTCGCTAATTCCGACAATAACCGGCGGCCATACTGTGATGTTAGATTTGGGGGCTAATATTGATTGCGATACACAAAATCTCTATCAATTCGCTTTAATGGGTTCTATTTTCGCCGAAAACCGTTTAAATTTGGTTTACCCGCGTATTGGATTGCTAAATATCGGTGTAGAAGAAATTAAAGGGTATAAGTCCATTCGCGAAGCTGCGAATTTACTGGAAAAAGACACCGCACTTAATTATATCGGTTTTATTGAAGGCAATTTATTATTGAACGGTAAAGCCGATGTGATTGTTACTGATGGTTTTGCCGGCAATGTAGCACTAAAAACTCTTGAAGGCGCGGCAAAAAATGTAATTGGTCTGCTAAAAGGTAAATCGCGTAATTATTTATTGAAACCGCTGTTTAGTTGGCTAATGAGGACGCTATTTAAAGACAGCTATCAGCAGTTGAAAAAGATTAATCCTGATCAATATAACGGGGCATCACTGATAGGTTTAACAGCAGTGGTAGTAAAAAGCCACGGCAGTGCAAATATTGAGGCGTTTACGTATGCAATTCACGATGCTGCGTTACAAGCACGTCAACAAATTCCACAGAAAATTTTAAACGGCTTGAAGAAATATTAATAATGTTTGATCTCTGAGAGCCGGAGTGTAATATTTAAATAATATAGTAATGATATAACGGAAATATAATGTACAGTAAGATTTTAGCAACCGGTAGCTATTTGCCGAAACAAATCAGAACGAATGCTGATTTGGAAAAAATGGTAGATACCTCTGACGAATGGATTGTCACCCGCTCCGGCATTCGTGAGCGTCGTATAGCACAAGCGGACGAAACGGTTTCTACAATGGGCTTTGAAGCGGCTAAAAAGGCGCTGGAAGCAGCAAATATAGAGCCGAATGAAATTGATTTAGTATTAGTAGGTACCACCACTAATTCCCACGCTTATCCAAGTGCAGCTTGTCAAATTCAAGGGATGTTAAATATTGAAGATGCGATTTCTTTTGATGTTGCTGCAGCTTGTACCGGCTTTGTTTATGCATTAAGTGTTGCTGATCAATTTATCCGTACCGGTAAAATAAAAAAAGCATTAGTAATCGGCGCAGATCTCAATTCTCGTAATTTAAACGAGCAAGATCGCAGCACTGTTATTTTATTCGGCGACGGCGCAGGAGCTGTTGTTCTTGAAGCAAGCGAACAGGAAGGAATTATTTCGACCCATCTTCATGCACAAGCAGATAAAGATAATGTGTTGATATTACCTCATTCAAAGCGGGACGATATTGAATCAGGTTATATTGAAATGTTGGGTAGTGAAACCTTTAAATTGGCTGTGCGTGAGCTTGCCAATGTAGTAGAAGAAACGCTAGCTGCTAATAATTTGGATAAAAAAGATATTGATTGGCTAGTTCCCCACCAAGCAAATTTACGCATTATCACGGCGACTGCTAAAAAATTAGACATGGAGATGGATCAAGTTGTGGTAACACTGGATCGTTATGCCAATATCAGCGCGGCAACCGTACCTGTAGCTCTAGATGAGGCAGTACGTGACGGACGTATCAAACGCGGTCAGTTACTGTTATTGGAAGCATTTGGTGGCGGTTGGACGTGGGGTTCAGCCTTAGTACGTTTTTAAGTATAAATAGACGTTTAAGTCTATATACTTTCAAAAAGTGCGGTCGATTTTTATTAATTAAGTTTAGCAAAAATAAACAGACTAAAAATAGGAAGAAAGATGAAAAAATTTGCAATGGTTTTTCCGGGACAAGGATCCCAGGCAGTAGGCATGTTAGCTGAATTGGCAGAACAATTTTCAATCGTTGAAGAAACGTTCAAACAAGCTTCCGAAGTATTAGGTTATGATTTATGGTCATTAGTGCAACATGGTCCTGCGGATGAATTGAATAAAACTTGGCAAACACAACCGGCACTTCTGGCTGCTTCCATTGCAGTTTATCGAGTATGGCAACAGCAATATCCTCAGTTACAGCCGACACTGATGGCGGGGCACAGTTTGGGCGAATATTCCGCATTAGTGTGTGCAGGCGCTATTGATTTTCAAGATGCCGTTAAACTGGTGGAGTTACGTGGAAAATTAATGCAACAAGCCGTACCGGAAGGTACCGGTGCTATGTATGCAATTATTGGTTTAGATAATGGCTCAATTATTAAAGCTTGCCAAAATGCGGAACAAGGGGAAGTCGTCTCAGCCGTAAATTTCAATTCACCTGGACAAGTAGTAATTGCCGGAGCAAAAGCTGCCGTAGAGCGTGCAGCAGTATTATGTAAAGAAGCCGGAGCAAAACGCGCATTACCGTTGGCAGTTAGTGTTCCTTCCCATTGCGCCTTAATGAAACCGGCAGCGGATCAATTAGCCGTTTCTTTAGAAAGTATTGCAGTAAAAAGTCCTGCTGTTGCGGTAATCAATAACGTTGATGTGAAAACCGAGAATGATGCACAAGCAATTCGTCACGCCTTGGTACGACAACTTTACAGTCCGGTGCGTTGGACAGAAACTGTAGAAAAAATGGCGACTAATGGTATTGAAGTCTTAGTGGAAATTGGGCCGAATAAGGTATTAAACGGTTTAACCAAACGTATTGCGGATAATCTACAAGCCGTTTCGGTAAATGATCCGGCTTCATTATTCGCAGTAGAACAATTATTGGTATAAGCGTATTTTAACTAAATATCTGGAGAATATATTATGCAAGGTAAAATCGCATTGGTGACAGGAGCAACTCGCGGAATCGGTCGTGCTATTGCTGAAGAGTTGATGTCTAAAGGCGCTTTTGTTATCGGCACAGCGACATCAGAAAAAGGAGCTGAAAGCATTTCTGCTTATTTAGGCGAAAAAGGACGCGGTTTAGTATTAAATGTTGCGGATCAGTCTTCCATTGAAACCGTACTTGAACATATCAAACAAGAGTTCGGTGATATTGATATTTTAGTCAACAATGCGGGCATCACACGTGATAACTTGCTAATGCGAATGAAAGATGACGAATGGTTTGATATCCTACAAACCAATTTGACCTCCGTTTATCATCTTTCCAAAGCAATGTTGCGTTCAATGATGAAAAAACGCTTCGGACGTATTATTACAATAGGGTCGGTTGTCGGTTCAATGGGAAATCCGGGACAATCTAATTACTGTGCCGCTAAAGCAGGCTTAATCGGTTTTAGCAAAGGTTTGGCGAAAGAGGTGGCATCACGTGGAATTACTGTCAATGTAGTTGCACCGGGATTTATTGCAACGGATATGACGGATGTGCTGACCGAAGAACAGAAAAACGGCATTTTATCCAATGTACCAGCCGGCAGATTGGGCGATCCTAAAGATATTGCCAAAGCTGTGGCTTTCTTAGCTTCTGATGATGCAGGATATATAACAGGCACAACGTTACATGTGAACGGAGGCCTTTATATGGCATAAAAAAGCATAGCCAAAGCCTAGGCTTAATGCTAGAATGAAGTTATTGTATGGTTGGTTATATGTGCAGGCTCATACAGAACTGAGAGTGCCACTGAATTTTATTTAATCTGTGTGTATTCGGCTGTAAAGTGCGGTCAAAAAAATGTGATTTTTGAGGTTTGACCTTGTAAGAAAAATCTTGCAACTTTCAGGAAAATACATACACTATTCACATCGCATTGGGCGAGAACTACAATAGGAAAACAAAATGAGCATTGAAGAACGCGTAAAAAAAATCATTGTTGAACAATTAGGTGTTAAAGAGGAAGAAGTAAAACCTGAAGCATCTTTCATTGAAGATTTAGGTGCAGACTCTTTAGATACTGTTGAATTGGTAATGGCTTTGGAAGAAGAATTTGATATCGAAATTCCAGACGAAGAAGCTGAAAAAATCACCACTGTTCAATCAGCGATTGACTACGTTCAAAACAATCAATAATAAAATAATTTAGGCGGTTTCAAACCGCCTAAGTTTTATCTGCTAGATTGATTCTTGCCTGAAAAATAGCTAAAAAATAACCTCACTTTGCCCCATTCCTTCAGAAGTTGGAAAAGCGACAACTCCATCCTTATTATCGAGGATTATCAAGCGACCCCGTTCAAGGTTCTATTCCCACCAAAGACACAAGCCTGTCAGGAAATTAGAACCTTTTTAAAACATTTTTAAGCTGAATTACCGACACGAATTTGTCGGCACATTTGTTGCATGTCGGCGGCAGTTTGATGGAAAAAATAACGGTATGATGCGCATAAATAATTATGTTTGGCGGTTTCATTCGGCAGTGAAACAAAGCGATGTTTAGGACAACCGCCCTGACAAAAATGTCGCACATCACACTGTTGACAAATTGACGTGAGCTGTGTGAGCTTTTCCATGCCGAATTGTTGCTGCTGCGGCGATAACACAATTTCTTTCAGAGATTGTTTATTTAAATTGCCGATTTTATATTCCGGATAAACATAATGATCGCAGGAATATACGTCGCCATTGGCTTCGACTACCAGAGACTTGCCACAAACAGGCTGATGCACGCAACTGCTTGCGGGATACCCCAACCACTGCCCGAGCAAATTATCAAACTCCAACACAAAAATCTGGCCTACATCTTCTTTTTTCCATTCCTGAAACACGTCTACCAAAAAACGCCCAAAACCGTCGCCCGGAACAGAAAAATGCGTAGTCTCGGCGGTTGCTCTATCCTTACGTTCTACTACCGGGATGAATTGCATAAACCTTGAGCCGAGCGTTTTCAGCGCTAAATACGTCTCTTTCCCTTTATGCCAGTTTTGATCGTTTACGACAGTCAGCGTATTAAAATCCACCTGATAGGTTTTCAGCAATTCCAGTGCATTCACCACTTTATCAAAAGTCGGGTTGCCATTGCTTGAAATTCGATAACGATTATGTACGGCACTCAGCCCGTCGATGGATAAACCAATAAGGAATTGATGTTGTTTAAAAAATTCCGCCCATTGACGATTGAGTGCCAATCCATTAGTTTGAAAAGCATTAGTGATGGTTTTACCGTTAGCAAATTCATGTTGAAAATCCACCGCACTTTTAAAGAAATCCAGCCCAAGCAATGTCGGCTCCCCGCCCTGCCAAGCGAACTCCACCCGATTTCCGGCGTGAGACTCAATGTAATTTTTCACATAATTTCGTAAAGTATCCAGGGACATAAAAGGCGCTTTCGCCCCAAATTCATGCTCCTTCGACAAATAAAAGCAGTATTCACATTGAATATTGCAATGAAAACTACTTGGCTTGGCCATAAGATGAAAATGCGCTTGAGGAGCGAAAAACGACATAATTTGCTTCTATTTTCCTTTGAGTGGAGTCAATAAATCGCTGAATAAACCACTTGCTTTAAGCTCTTTCGCAATGCGAATCGCAGTTTCCGTTTCACAGCCGGCATATTCGGCAATTTCACGATACGTCCAATTATAGTAAGGAAAATTTTTCGTCAGGAAAGACAGGCTGTCAATTACTCGATCACGGGTACGCAAATAAGCACTTTTCGCCAAGCGTTGTTCCGCATCACGCAATTCATTAGCAAGAGTTTGTAAGAGGAACTTGCTCATTTGTAAATTATCGGTCAGAAAATGATCGATATTTTCCGGTTTTATTCTGATGATTTCCGCTTCAATCAACACCTTAGCATTACAATGATAACGGCAGTCACCAAAGCCAAATAAGGTGCGAAAACCAAAATAATCACCTTGTTTATATAAACGCTCAAGACTTTCTTTGCCGTTATTCAAAGTGTGATACAGTCCGATTAGCCCTTGCCGGACATAATAAAATTTTTGTGCCTTTTCTCCTTGGTTATAAACGGTCATGCCTTTGCCAAGTTGATGTAAATAGGTTAATTGGCAGCCTTTTAAATCCGTCGGTAGGATTGCTCTATTTTCCGTCATATCAATCATCTTCCTTGAAAGTGCGGTCTATTTTTGAATCGTTTTTTGTTATGACGCTTATTATAAAAGAAGGCGAATAAATTCGCCTTCTTAAAATTAAACTTTCTTTTATTAAATTTCATCAATAATGCGATAGACCCAGTTTTCCAATGGATCTCCAAGCCGCTCCATTTCCGCCCGCATTTCTTCCAGCATTTCTTTTTTCACCTCCCGATAATTCGGATCATAGAATAAATTGTGCATTTCACCCGAATCTTTGCGCACATCATATAGCTCGCACACATCAGAGGCATTAAAGACCAACTTATAATCTTTGCGGTGCCACATGCGTTGTTCAAAATACACGAAATGGCCGGCAAGTTGCGCCAACACACCTTTACGCTCGTTATCTTTATTATTCCGTACAATCGGCAAAATACTCTCGCCTTCAAATTCCTTCGGAACCGATTGATTGGCTAAATCGTACACGGTGGAAGTTAAGTCATGTAAATAAACCAAGTTGTCATCTTGCTGATTCACCCGATTGGAACGCGGATCTTTGATGATCATCGGAATGTTGTAGGTGGTATCAAACATGAACTCGCCTTTTTCAATCATGCGGTGCGCGCCCATGGCATCACCATGATCGGCAGTTGCCACCATAAAAGTGCGGTCATAAATTTGATTGTTTTCCAAGAACGCGAATAGCTCGCCAATGGCGTCGTCAATCAGCGTAATATAACCCCAGAATTTGGTAATCACCTCTTTCCAATGATCTTCACTGGCTTCCCACATTCCCCACATTTTGGAAATAGTGCGGTAATGTCCCGGTTTGCCTTCCAATGGTTTAAAGAAACTTTCATCCAACACCACATCTTCTTTGCGGTACATCGAATAATAAGGCTCCGGCACGATACAAGGAGTGTGCGGGCCCCAGAAGTTGATCCACGCGAAGAACGGTTTACCTTCATCAAGAGACTGTTGAATATATTTTTTCGCTTCATCAATGATGAAATAAGGAATGGTTTGTTCTTTGCTACCGGAAAGTAAACCACACAGTTCTTGCACACGCAAATGCGGATTATCGCCGAAATACGCACGGCTTACTTCAGGAATTTCATAGCCTTTTTCTTCCAACCATTCTTTGTAACGGTTGGAATGTGTCGGCGGTTGGTTGAATACTAAGTTTTTATACACGCCACTGCCCGGGTAGCCGTAGCCGTCAAAGTTATGTCCTTGAATGCCGTAATCTTCCGGTACGGATTTGGTGCCGACATGCCATTTCCCCAAGACATAAGTGTTGTATCCGCTCAGTTTGCCGATATTCGGCGCTTCTCGGCTAACCTCACCGGTTCCGCCTTTTTCACCGTTACGAATAATGCCGTGGGAAGACGGCATCAAACCGGTGAATAAAGACGTACGTGCCGGCCCACAAACCGATGCCGGCGTGAAGGCGTTATTGAAACGAATGCCGTCTTTCGCCAAGCGATCTAAGTTTGGGGTTTTGACGATTTGGTGCCCATAAGCACCAATCATATCTTTACGAACCTGATCCAATAGAATATAGATAATGTTCATTATTTAGCCTCTTTATTCCGTACAACCAACAACACGATAATTTGCAATACTGCCCACACGCCTAACACCATTAACGGATTACCGCTTTCGGAAGCCATACCGATTGGAGAAAGGAAAGTATAGAGGGCAAGCAAACCTAAGATTAAAGATACGCTGGTGACTTTCAAATATTTCCAGTTGGTTAAATCCACGTTGCCCAAGTTTTCTTTGTTTTCTACATAAGGCTCGCGACGTAAGAATTGACCTAAGAAAAGCATCAATAAGACATCGAATACAAACAAGCCACCCATGACATATACGAAGTTAATTTTAACATTGAAAACCCAAACAATGCAGAAATACAGAATAACGTGAGCGAGTAAGGCGATACGTGCAGCTTTGCCGGAAACGGTTTTGTTAAACATTCCCACCGCAAATAAAGCCACAATCGGAATGTTCACGAAACCGGCAAAACGTTTGGTGATCAAGAAAATACCGTCTGTACCGAACATCAATAACGGCGCAAAAACCATAGTCACAATCGCCATAATGGTAGAGACTTTTTTCGCATACACAATGAGCTCTTGTTCTGACCGCTCTTTTTTGCTGATAGAAGGCAATAAGTCTTTACAATAAATAGTCGCCGCAGAGTTTAAGAAGGAATTGAAAGTACTCAAAATTGCCCCGAACAATGCCGCAATGAAGAAACCTTGCAACCACGTCGGCAACACTTTATTTACCAACAATGGATAAGAGGCGTCTATCGGGTTCACGCTATCACCCAAAATATGGAAACTTAATAAACCCGGTAAGTTTAAGATGATCGGTAAGGTCAATAAAAATAATGCCGCAATTAAAATCCCTTTTTGACCGGATTTTAAATCTTTCGCTCCCAAACAACGCTGAACGATGGCTTGGTTAGTTGTCCAGTAGAAGAAGTGTACTACCATAATACCCGTGAAAATGGTCGGCCAAGGTGTAGCGTCGGTTTCACTCCCTATGGCATTCCATTTTTCAATGTGGCTCGTCGTGATAGTATTTAAACCTGCACTAAAACTGCCTTCACCTAAATACATCAATGCAAAGAATGGCACCAGCAACGCGCCCACAACCAAAATCACCGCATTAATCGTATCGGACACCGCAACCGCCTTCAAACCGCCGAAAATGGCATAAATCGCGCCAACCACACCAATGGCAATCACCGTATAGGTAATCGCTACGCCGTAGCTCAAGCCGAATGCGGTTTCCAAATTGAAAATTTTATTAAACGCAATGGCACCGGTATAAAGTGCGGTCGGAATTACGATTAAAAGATAGAAGATTAAGAAAAGCGTGGACATGATCAAACGTGTCTGACGGTCAAAACGGCTTTCAAAAAATTCGGGCACTGTGGTATAACCGTTACGCAAATATTTCGGCAACATATAAATCGCCAGGAAACAAAGCGGAATCACCGTTGGTACGGTCCACGCAATAATGGAAAAATTGCCTTTGTAAGATACGGCATTCACGCCGATTAATTGTTCCGTAGAAAGCGAGGTCAACACCATAGAACAACCGATGACCAAACCGCTTAATCCGCGTCCTGCTAAAAAATACCCCTTGGAGGTGCTAAGGTCATCTCCCTTTGTTTTTAACCAAGAGATGTACGCCACAAGCCCTGTGACCAGTAAGAAAGAAACGATCGTAACTAACATATTATTATCCCCTTTATTATTAGATACGCTGTTAGAGTAATACACCAAAATTCAAAAAACTATGATAGTTGTCATAGTGATGGCGTGAGATTGATCACAAATTCAAAAAGAATTATAAAAATTATGAGCACGATCATAAGCCGTCGAATTTATGCCACACCATAATACGCAAAAAAAATGAAGAGGGTTGTATTATGGCATTGGAGCTTATTGTTATTTTGATCTTTTGTGGCATGCTGACGAATTTAATGTCAGCCATCTTTGGCATTGGCGGCGGAGTGCTGATGGTGCCTATCCTCTATACTCTGTTCCCCGATTTCCCCCTTCAAATGGTCGCGGCAACATCCCTCACAATTGTGATTGGTTCATCACTGATTAATCTTTTTTATTTCTACAAACAAAAAATTCAAATCAATTACAAAGCCATGTGGTTATGGTCTCTAGGTATGATTGTAGGCGTACAACTGGGTTTTGAAGCCAGCTTTTATCTATCCGACACCATTATTATCAGCATTTTTATCATTACCTTAACGATTTTGGCGATCAGAACCTTTTTTCGTAAGTCGAGTGTTAGCAATGACAACTCTGCCTCAAATGAAAATCTTAAAGGTATCGGCTTGTGCTTTTTCGGCGGCAGCATTGCCGGCATGACAGGCATCGGTGGCGGTTCCATTATGGCGCCTCTAATCGCGCAACTACGTAGTGTCTCGGCATATCAAATCGCCCCTTACACCAACTACATGATGGTGATCGGCGGGCTAGGCAGTCTGTACGGTTATTTATCAAAAACTGCTCCATTCCACATTCAATACGGCTGGCAAATCGGATACGTGAATTTCACTATCGTGCTCATCGTGGTGCTAAGTTCCTTTGCAACCAGTTTCCTTTCTATGAAAATTCGCGGCATTTTACATCCTGATATTGCGAGAAAATTACTTAGTTTGATTTTGCTGAGTATTGCGGCTTATATGTTCATTGCGCATTGGGGGAAATATCACTTTTAGTGTTTATCGGATATAGAACAAATTCCCAAAAGAGTTAATTTCTTATATGACTATAACTTATACTAACAAAAAATGTTAGGTGTGCTTGCATCCTTATCGACACTATTACTTTATCGTCTGCCTTATTAAAAAAATAGAGAGCCAAAAACTCTCTATTTTTCGACCGCACTTTTAGCTGTATAGTTGTTCAAATTTTCTAATCTTCTTAAATGTTTTCTCCAAATTAGCGCTAAAATGGATTTTCTGAATTTCGGGAACAATATTCTTCGAGCGGACAAGCATTCTTAACGGCTGAAACTGCATATTACACATATAAAGTTGCTGATGCGGCAGCATATGCTGAACAAAACGTGTGAGCGCATGAATCCCCCCTGCATCCAATACCGTCACCGCATCGCATTGCAAAACGATATGTTTGATTTCATGATCGGTATGCACGGTTTTATGGTGTAAATCGGCAAACAGGTTATCCGCGGCAGCAAAAAATAATGGCCCGGTAATACGATAAGCCAGCACATCGTTTAAATCGTCAGGCAAGGCAATTTCAAAAGATTTCGTCATTTCCGCAATGGTACGGATAAACAATAAACTGGCCAATAATACGCCGACCGTAATGGCAATAACCATATCAAAGAGAACTGTGAGACTAATACAGGTGACTAACACAGCAATTTCATTTCGCCCCGAACGACGGATAAGCTGGATAATCTGTGGGATATCCGCCATATTCCAAGCCACCACAAGTAATAAGGCTGCCATTGAGGAGAGTGGTAAATAAGACAACGCGCCAGCAAAAAACAAAAGTGCAAATAACACTAATAAGGCATGAACAACACTAGCAAACGGAGAAACCGCACCCGATTTTACATTGGCAGCAGAACGGGCAATAGCAGCAGTAGCAGTAATCCCGCCGAGAAACGGTGAAGCGATATTGCCCAACCCTTGAGCCAGTAATTCATTATTGGAATGATGCTTGGTATCTGTCATATTATCGCAAACGACAGCACACAATAAAGATTCAATCGCTCCCAAAACCGCCATAGAAAATGCGGCGGGTAGCAGATTTTGAATGGTAGTAAAATCCCAATCAATCAATTCGCCCTGAGCATTCGGAATATTCCAAGGTAAGATAAATTCCGGCAACACATTCGGAATGCCATAACCTACGGAGCCATCGGATAGCGTATATTGGAAGGCAGAGCCAATGGTTGCGACATGTTGACCGAAATAGATTAACAACATTGACAATAAGGTACCAATAATTACCGCGGGTAAATGCCCCGGAATCGGCAAGCGTAGCTTATACCATCTGGTTAGAACAAATAGCGTAACAATACCAACCAGCATATCTGCCCAGTTGAGTGTCGGAAGTGCGGTTAGAATTGCACCAACTTTTCCAATATAATGAGACGGCATTTCAGTAATGGTTAAACCAAGGAAATCTTTAATTTGTAATGTTGCGATCACAATTCCGATTCCACAAGTAAAACCAAGGGTAACGGGAAGCGGAATATATTCTATCAGGCGACCTAAACGGAAAAGTGCCATCAGAACCAAAATAATCCCGGACAATAAGGTTGCCATCAGCAAACCGCTCAAGCCAAATTGTTGTGTAACGGGATATAAAATCACCACAAAGGCGGCCGTCGGCCCCGAAATATTAAAACGTGAACCGCCGGTTAAAGCAATTACAATACCCGCCACAATAGCTGTATACAGCCCGTGCTGAGGTGGCACACCGCTTGCAATCGCCAACGCCATGGAAAGCGGAATGGCAATCACGCCAACCGTTAGCCCCGCAATAATGTCGCGTACTAAATCTTTTTGCGTATATCCTGCTTTAAAAGCATCTTTCAATGCACTGAAAGGTTTCACGGCAAGAAAAACATTTTTGGTTAAAAACCATTTATGCAACATAGTAAATCCGAAAAATAAAAATAAGAGCACGTATTTTAACGCAAATTTGTAGAAAAAATTTGCGTTAACGCAAGAAATGATAAAAAACACTTGACGAAAGCCATGTAAATTCTTATAGTTTCGCCCGTCGTCTGATACGGTAACTTCATAAAACGGTGAGATGTCCGAGTGGTTGAAGGAGCACGCCTGGAAAGCGTGTATGTGCGAAAGTGCATCGGGGGTTCGAATCCCCCTCTCACCGCCACTTAATTTATCAAATAAGATCTTTTCTACTAAAAATCATAGTAAAAAACAATTAACTATAAATTTAACCTAGTTGTCTTATCAATTAGTGTTTGTTCACGTTTAATGAGAAAGGATTGTTAAAATAAAATATGAGAGTTTCCTTTTTGTTTAGATTGAATCTTACATTCTCATCTAAAAAGAGAAACTCTCACTTTTGATTGTGATACGTCAGCTTAGGAATGACTTTGCTGTCTGCCATAATTTCCTAAAGCCATTAACCTCGATAGCCTCTATAGAACATCTTCGAATACTTTCTAGAGACTGGCTACCTGTTCCGACTTTACTACTCTGCCGTTTTCGGTGCTTCCGCTGTTGGTGGTGCGGTTGTTTCCGTTACGGTTGATGCCGGAGCAGGATTTTCTTCGGTAGATTGCTGCTGTTCGCTTTCTGTTTTTTGCTTTTTAGTACCAAAAGAGAGCCAAGAAGGTAATTTCAAGAAAGGTTCTTTTGGTTTCTCAACTTCTTTGATCTGTTTTCCTTCATTCGCCTTAACCAAAGTCGCCGCTTGTTGGGCTAGTTGGGTCAAACCCATTTTCTCATAGGCTTTTTGCATAATCGGCAATGCTTCTAATGTGGCTTGCGTATCAGGATACATCTTCAACATTTCCGCCACCCGATTTGCAGCTGCAACCCAAGCATTACGTTTAGCATAAAATTTTACAATCTCTAACTCATGGTGAGCTAAACGATCTTTAATATATGCCATACGGGCTAAGGCATCGGGAGTGTATTGGCTATTCGGGAAATTTTGCACTAAACTTTGGAAATTGCTAAATGCGGTTTTCATGCTGGTGGTTTCGCGCGTTGAACGGTCGATACCAAAAAAATCTTGAATAAAATTATCTCCTAACGCGGAGTTAGTGAGTGCTGCCATATAAATGGCATAATCTAAATACGGGCTATGAGGATTTTGCTGAATAAAACGATCAACCAACACTAAAGCTTGTGTGTAATCTTGGGTTTTATAATTAGCGTAAATGAGGTTTAATTGCGCCTGTTCACTGTATTCACTACCCGGGAAACGACTATCTACCGCTTTAAGATAACGAATAGCCTGGCTGTAATTGCCTTCCTGCAAATAATTTTGCCCAATAGAATAAAGCTGTGATTCGGAAGCTTGTTCAACTTCTTGCTGTGAATTGGAACAGGCTGTGGCAAAAGCGGTTAATGCGATAAGGGACAGCAATTTAAATTTACGCATAGTTGCAATGATCCTTTTTCAGTATAAAAATTTAGTGTTGTAAGGTACAATATTATCAATATTCTATAGCACATCACGCAATAAGCAAAATTTAATTACGGATTTTTCTATTTATGGCACAAATCACCTTGTCGGCTGAAGTTCAGCCAGATCAGATGGGACAACGTTTAGACCAAACATTGGCGGAATTGTTCCCGGATTATTCACGTTCCCGTCTAAAAACGTGGATTGAAGAAGACTTGGTGTTATTAGACGGTAAAGTTGCCAATGTACCGCGTGCAAAGGTTTATGGTGGCGAACAAGTACAAATTTCGGTAGAAGTGGAAGATGAAACCCATTTTGAGCCGGAAAATCTACCACTCAATATAGTATATGAAGATGAGCACATTTTAGTAATTAATAAGCCGAAAGATTTTGTGGTACACCCTGGCGCAGGAAATCCTCGCGGAACGGTGCTCAATGCCTTATTATATCATTACCCCAAAATTTCCGAAGTCCCACGTGCGGGTATTGTTCACCGTTTAGATAAAGACACCACGGGGCTCATGGTAATCGCCAAAACTATTCCCGCACAAACTCAATTGGTGCGAGATTTACAACAACGCAAAATTACCCGTGAATATGAAGCCGTAGCATTCGGTATTATGACAAAAGGTGGCACGGTTGACGAGCCTATGGCGCGCCATCCGACCAAACGTACTGCAATGGCTGTGCATCCGCTTGGTAAACCTGCGGTAACGCATTATCGCATCATGGAGCATTTCCGCAATTACACCCGTTTGCGCTTACGTTTGGAAACCGGGCGTACCCATCAAATTAGGGTACATATGACACATATTGCCCATCCGTTACTCGGTGATCAAACCTATGGCGGTCGTCCACGTCCTCCAAAAAATGCATCAGAAGAATTTATGGCGGTGTTGCGTAATTTTCAACGTCAGGCTCTGCACGCCATTATGTTACGCTTGGAACATCCGATTACCGGTGAACTGATGGAATGGTATGCGCCTTTGCCTGAGGATTTTGTAGAATTAATCACTGCGCTAAAAGCGGATTATCAGCTACATAAAGATGAATTGGATTATTAATATGAATGCATTACAACCGAATTGGCACGCTCCCTCCAATGTTCATGCTTTTACGACCCTACGCCATGGCGGTGTCAGTAATGTGCCTTACGATAGTTTTAATTTGGGCGATCATGTGGGTGATGAAGAAAATGAGGTAAAAACTAACCGCACTTTATTAATAAAACAATTTAACTTGCCGCAAATGCCGTTATTTTTAACCCAAACCCATAGCACTCGGGTACTGACTTTACCTTATTCAGGTAAGAATTTAGAGGCTGATGCGGCCTATACGGCTCAAACCAATCAAGTTTGTTTAGTGATGACCGCAGATTGTCTTCCGGTGCTGTTTACTAATCAGCAAGGCAGTGCAGTTGCGGCCGCTCACGCCGGTTGGCGCGGATTATGTGACGGAATTTTGGAAGAAACCGTGAAATGTTTCCAATGTCCTTCTGATGAAATCATAGCATGGTTAGGGCCGGCTATTGGTCGTATGGCATTTCAAGTTGGGGGAGAGGTAGTTCAACAGTTTATTGCGCAAGATCCGCAAGCAGAATCGGCGTTTATTGCTGATCCAAATACTCCGGGAAAGTATTTAGGCGATCTCTACCAAATTGCCAAACAGCGCTTGAATCAATTGGGAATAAACCAAATCAGTGGCGGTGAACATTGTACTTATACGGAAAAAGACAAATTTTTTTCCTATCGCCGCGACGGCAAAACGGGCAGAATGGCATCATTCATTTGGTTTGAATAAAAGTTTATAGAAATTAGTCTTAAAAGTGCGGTTGATTTTTAGTATAAAATCCCAATCTAGACAAAACGGGCAAAAAAATGACTGCACTTTAGAATATTAAGGAAACAAAATGGGCTTTATCGGTAAATTATTGGGCTTTTTCATCGGTTGGAAAATAGGCGGTCTTTTTGGCGGAATTGCCGGCGTTTTCGTGGGGCATCTAGCCGATAAAAAATTATATGAATTGGGTAGTGTAACTTCTTCATTCTTCAAGCATAAATTAACCCGCCAAGAGCTGTTTATGCAAACTACTTTTGCGGTACTCGGCCATTTGAGCAAGTCTAAAGGACGCGTGACGGAGCATGACATTCAAATGGCAAACAGCCTGATGTCACATTTACAATTAGACGATGCCAGCCGTCGTTTGGCACAGGCTGCGTTTAATCGCGGGAAAGAAGCTGATTTTCCAATTCGTCAAGTGATTCGTGAGTTTCGTCTCGGCTGTGGTCAACGCGCCGATTTATTGCGAATGTTCTTGCATATTCAAGTGCAAGCGGCATTTGCCGACGATCATCTGCATGGTAACGAGCAGGAAGTATTATTTGTTGTTGCGGAAGAACTGGGGCTATCACGTTTCCAATTTGAACAAATGTTGGCAATGGAAATGGCAGCACGCCAATTCACCCAAGGCGGTTTTGGAAGACAAGGCTCTCAATATCAGCAAGATAGTTATCAACAAAATCAAAGTTATCAGCGTGCAGAAACCGGTCCGACATTAGAAGACGCTTACAAAGTGTTAGGCGTTAGCCCGTCTGATGATCAACTGACAGTAAAACGTGCCTATCGTCGTTTGATGAATGAAAATCACCCGGACAAACTGGTTTCCAAAGGCTTACCAAAAGAAATGTTGGAAATGGCAAAAGAAAAAGCGCAACAAATTCAAGCTGCTTACGATTTAATTTGTAAATCAAAAGGCTGGTAGAGTAAGGAAACTTTCTTGCGTGTTATTTTAGCCCCGATGCAAGGCGTGTTGGACCCTACGGTTCGTCAATTGCTCACCGAATTTAATGAGTATGATTTGTGCATTTCCGAATTTGTACGCGTTGTCGATCAACTTCTGCCCTCCAAGGTATTTTATCGTCTCTGTCCCGAATTACTTAACGGCGGTAAAACCGCCTCCGGCACACCGGTGCGAGTGCAATTATTGGGGCAATCGCCGGAATGGTTAGCAGAAAATGCATTACGTGCAGTAGAACTTGGCTCCCCTGGAATGGATCTGAACTGCGGGTGTCCATCTAAAACCGTCAATGGCAGTAATGGCGGTGCTTCATTACTCAAACAACCTGAATTAGTCTATCAGGCAACAAAAGCCATTCGGCAGGCTGTACCCTTGCATTTACCTGTTAGCGTTAAAGTGCGTCTGGGGTGGGATTCCGCTCAAGCGGCGTTTGAAATAGCCGATGCGGTTGAACAAGGCGGTGCAACAGAGATTGCCGTACACGGGCGCACAAAAACCGATGGTTATCGCGCAGAGCGCATTAATTGGGAAAAAATCGGCGAGATTCGACAAAGACTCTCCATTCCGGTGATTGCCAATGGTGAAATCTGGAACTGGCGAGACGGACAAGATTGCCTACAAGCAACCGGTTGCGAAGCATTGATGATTGGGCGTGGCGCACTCAATATTCCAAATCTTAGCCATGTTGTGAAACACAATGTCAATAAACTGTCTTGGGAACAGATTTTACCTATCTTACAAAAATACGCCCAAGTGGAAAATGCCCACGACACTGGTTTCTATCATATAGCCCGAATTAAACAATGGTTACAATATCTTAAAAAAGAATACTCGGAAGCCATAACACTGTTTGAGAAAATTAAAACGTGCCAAACAGCCGAAGAATTAAGGGAACGGCTGGTAAAATTAATTTAATCGAATAATTCACAACTATTCCGCCAAATTACATTGATAATCTCATCCGGCGGTTCTTTTTTTAATTCACATAAAAATCGGAATGTTTCTATGATGCGTTCAGGTCGGTTGGGTTGTCCCTGAAAACCAAATACGGGCATATCAGGCGTATCGGTTTCCAGCAATAAACTGTCTAGAGGAAGTTTAGCTATAGCTTGGCGGGTTTTGTTTGCACGTTGATAAGTAATCACTCCGCCAACACCAATTTTATAACCTAAATCTACGAACCGTTTAGCCTGTTCGTAACTGCCGGCAAAACCGTGTACTACGCCACATTTGGGTAATTGAATGCGCTTGAGAAAGGTAAAAAGCTGATCATGCGCTTTACGGCTATGCAAATTGACGGGTAAACGGTGTTGCTTGGCAAGTTGTAATTGAGCTTCAAGAAATTCACATTGTTTATGCCAAAATTCATTGGAAAGCAATTCGGGTTTACCTCGTTCTAAACCGATCTCCCCGACTGCGGTGCAAGCCTTAGAGCGCTTCACTAATGCTTGATTTAACAGTTCTAAATCTGCCCGGCTGTGTTCGGCAATATAAAGTGGGTGTAAACCCAATCCGTAATACAGCCGTTCAGGATAAAGTGCGGTCAGATTTTCAATCATTTTGAAATCCGCCGCCAATACCGCCACTATCAGAATTTTCTCCACTCCCACCGTTTGTGCGTTTGCCATTAATCGCTCTAGCGGCTCACCGCTGAACCGAAGCAAATAATCAAGATGGGTATGGGTGTCGAAAAAAGACATTTTTAAATTTATTCGATCGTCACTGATTTAATCACGATCTCTTCCGTTGGTACATCACGGTGCATTCCCGCTGTGCCGGTCGTGACTTTAGCAATTTTATCCACCACATCCATTCCTGCCGTCACCTTGCCGAATACTGCATATCCCCAACCTTGCGCGCTTTCTGAAGTAAAGTTAAGGAAATCGTTATCAGCATGATTAATAAAGAATTGTGCAGTGGCAGAATGCGGATCGGAGGTACGCGCCATAGCGATAGTGCCGCGTTGATTTTTCAATCCGTTATTTGCTTCGTTTTTAATCGGCGCTTCGGTAGCTTTTTGTTGCATATCCTTCGTAAAACCGCCGCCCTGAATCATAAAACCGTTAATCACTCGGTGGAAAATCGTGTTGTTATAAAAACCTTTTTGAGCATAATTCAGAAAGTTCTGTGTGCTGATTGGTGCATTTTTTTCGTCTAGACTCAACTTAATATCGCCGTAATTAGTATGCAACGTTACATCCTTGGCATTTGCACTAAGAACTGTACCAATCAACGCAAAAAGTGCGGTCAAAATTTTAATAGTTTTCATCGTATGTCCTTCATATTAATAAAAGCACGGTTTCCCGTGCCGTTATACAGAATATTATTCCACTGAAACTGAGGTGATAATCACATCTTCTTTTGGAACATCTTGATGGAAACCGCTGTTGCCGGTTGCCACGCCTTTGATTTTATCCACTACGTCCATTCCTTCGACAACTTCACCGAACACAGCATAGCCCCACTCCTGTACCACCTCGCGACCAAACATTTCTTTTGCACGGTAATCCAAAAACGTATTATCGGCAACATTGATGAAAAATTGCGCAGAAGCAGAATGCGGATCAGAGGTGCGCGCCATTGCAATAGTACCGCGTTTATTACTCAAGCGGTTGTTTGCTTCGTTTTGAATTGGTGCATTAGTTGCTTTTTCGCGCATACCGGGCTCCATACCACCACCTTGAATCATAAAGCCGTCAATCACGCGGTGAAAAATTGTGTTATTATAGAAACCTGATTGGCAATACTTTAAGAAGTTCTCCGCAGTAATCGGTGCTTTTTCATGATTTAGGGCAATTTTAATATCACCAAAATTGGTATGTAATGTAATCATTTTGTTTTCCTTAATAAAAATGCAAGGCGATCATTATTTCATAAAAGCCGATTTAGTGCTATAAAGTGCGGTAGATTTTTAATGAGTTTTAACGAGAGAATCAAATAATGCTAAAAATTTTCAATACCTTAAGCCGAGAGAAAGAAGAATTTAAACCAATTCACGACAAACAGGTTGGGATGTATGTGTGCGGTGTAACGGTATATGATTTATGCCATATCGGCCACGGTCGTACATTTGTCTGCTTTGATGTCATTGCGCGTTATCTACGCTATCTTGGCTATAATTTAACCTATGTACGCAATATTACCGATGTCGATGATAAAATCATCAAACGCGCATTAGAAAATAATGAAACTTGCGAACAGTTGGTGGATCGCATGGTAGCGGAAATGTATAAGGATTTTGATGCTCTCAATGTATTACGTCCCGATTTTGAGCCACGCGCCACTCATCACATCAAAGAAATTATTGAAATAGTTGAGAAATTAATTCAACGCGGACACGCATATGTGGCAAATAACGGCGATGTGATGTTTGATGTGGAAAGTTTTACACAGTATGGAAAACTTTCGCGTCAGGATTTAACCCAACTGCAAGCGGGAGCACGGGTTGAAATCAATGAAATTAAGAAAAATCCGATGGATTTCGTGTTATGGAAAATGTCGAAAGAAAACGAACCAAGTTGGAGTTCCCCTTGGGGTGCAGGCCGTCCCGGCTGGCATATCGAATGTTCGGCAATGAATGGCAAATGCCTTGGGAAATATTTCGACATCCACGGCGGTGGTTCCGATTTAATGTTCCCGCATCATGAAAATGAAATTGCGCAGTCCTGCTGTGCCCATGACGGACAATACGTTAACTACTGGATTCATTCTGGTATGATTATGGTGGACAAGGAAAAAATGTCGAAATCCCTCGGCAACTTTTTCACCATCCGCGATGTATTGAACCATTATGATGCTGAAAGCGTACGCTATTTCCTGCTTACCGCCCATTACCGCAGCCAGCTCAATTACAGTGAAGAGAATCTTGAACTGGCGCACGGCGCATTAGAACGACTATACACTGCATTGCGGGGAACGGATAAAAGTGTGGTTGCTTTAGGTGGTGAAAAGTTTGTCGCCGATTTTGAAGAGGCCATGAACGATGATTTCAATACACCAAACGCGTTATCGGTATTATTTGAAATGGCACGTGAAATCAATAAGTTAAAATCTGAAAATAAAACCAAGGCGGATAGTTTGGCTGCGCAAATGCGATCGCTTGCAAAAGTTTTGGGCTTGCTCGAACGTGATCCCGAACAATTTTTGCAATTAGGGGCCGACACCGACGAAATAGCAAAAATTGAGGCTCTGATCGCGCAACGCAATGAGGCCAGAGCAACAAAAAACTGGGCTGTTGCAGATGCGGCGCGCAATGAACTCAGTGCAATGGGAATTGTGCTAGAAGACGGCGCGAACGGAACAAGCTGGCGTCGACAATAACCCAACGGAAAGCTAAAAAAGTGCGGTGGAAAAATAACAAATTTTTTGACCGCACTTTTTTGTGTTGTATAGAAA
>CAJPST010000008.1 GCA_905373425.1 uncultured Mesocricetibacter sp. | reverse complement strand
TTGTTGATGGTAGTTTACCACCTATTGAGGACTGCGGGATTAGTGTACCACTACATACTATGATTTGAGAACTGTAAACCATAAGGAAGAATATCGTAGTGACTTAGGTGTAACAAACAATCAAGCAGAAAGTCTATTTAGTCGTTTCAAACGTATGTACTACGGACAAGTTCACCGTATCAGCAACGAATACCTGCTAAACTATGCGAATGAAATTGCCTACCGTGAGGACAATCGCCGTACCTCTAATAAAGCGCAGTTTATTGATGTACTAAGCCGATGTTTGAAAACCACCAACGATAACAATGAGTGGTGTGGTTATTGGCAACGTAAAATTATCCATCAAGAAGTAATTTGGCAGTAGATATATGGCATATAACTTAGATAAGAAGCTCAAAAAATTTGAGTTTGAACGTAAATAGGTATTACATCATCTTGCCTTGCTTGATGCGAACATCGCTACACTAAAACGTGCTATTGAGCTTACTCAGCAGGAAAGTGATGTAGCCCTTTATAATACGGGAAACTTTGTGTACCGTTGCAAATATAAGCTCTTTAAAGGAAAAATCCGTAAATACATCGCACAAGTTATGCGAGAAGCACCCAATAAAGCCTTTACAATTGCCGAACTCACGCAGCGCATTTTTGAGATTGAACAAAATCTTGACACGCCATCTGAAAAGCATCTTGACTCCGTTCGCAAACAACTCAATGAGTTTTATCAAAGAGACTGGATCACCCGAACACAAATCAGCCAAAAGGAAGTACATTGGCAATGGAAACAAAAATAGCGGTATTTCTACCGCTATTTTATCCTTATTTTAATGGCTTTAACCGCCAAAACTTCAATCCACTTTCAACGATTCCTCTTTTACGCAATTTAACCAATATTCGATTGACTGTCTTATAGTGCTTATCGCCCATATCAACAAATTGTGGTTTTCCCAACAATGCTAAGGTCTTTTCAGCAATCTCCCCACAAAACATCCAATCGGGATTTTTGCGTAAGACTTGAGCGACTAATTGCATCGTAATCAAGGGCTGCGTTTTTGGTTCTTTCGGTATATAAGGTTGAGCTAATGCGTTAATCTCTTGTGACAAACACTGCATTTGCACCGTCAGCTCATCTTGTTTTTCTTTTAGCTTTAATAGGCGTTCCACTAACTCGTGTTTCAGCAGCTTTTGTGCCATAATAAAATCCCTATCGAGTTAAAATTTCAATAGGGATTTTAAGGTTTTTAATCGGTTAAATCTTTGTGCAACTGCTACATAATACCGTGTTTTTTAACCGCTCTTTTACTATGAATTCTATGAACTTACCTGTTATATGTCATTCAATAGCCGTTTGGTTTCAATCACTATAAAATCATCTTGACGATTTTATCTGCTTTAATACGGGCAAAGCGTTTAAGTAAACGTTGCACCGGTTTAGGATATTGATGCATTTCCTCCAGTTCGGTGTAATGTTGCAACACTGTTGTATGTTCGCGAATATGGGCAAGTTCCCGTTGAATTTTTTCTTGCAATTCCTGTTTCGGATCATGAATTAATAAACCGTTTTCAGCATCTAATCGCCACGCTCGCGGATTCAGATTATTACCGGTCAACAACATATAATCATTATCTACCCATACGCCTTTCAAGTGATACGTGTTATCACCATCTTTCCATAAACGAATGGTTAATGCTCCCTGCTGAATCTCATGTTCAAATTTTTTACTGAACGCACGCAGGTTTTTTTCGTATAAATACGGCAATGCACCCGCCATTTTAAAAGGTTCAGACGGTGGAATGTAGAAATCGTTTGCCGTTTTGCAACCTACGATTATCTCTACTTTCTTCCCGTCATTTAATAAATGGCGAATTTTCGTTTGTAATGTACGCGGAAAATTAAAATATGGCGTACAAATTACCAAATTACGTTGCACTACCGAAAATAACGATTCGATAGTTTGGTTTAAAATGTTGCCGGTAGCTCCCAATCCGAACAGTGGCGTAACGGTTAAATCGTCACCGAAAGCGACCGCACTTTTCACTTGATAACCGGCTTCTATGCTTAATTTGCGACGAAACACCTTAATATGATTGCGAATTTCCTTCGTTTGAGGACGTGCGGTATCGTCTAGAGCATACACAGTGTGGGGATCGAGTAAATATTGGTTGATAAAATCTACCATTGAATCCGCCAATCCGGCATTTGTGATTTTTTGGTAGCGATCATAACGGTATCGATCTTTCTGATGTAAATAGACGTTATTGATACTTGCGCCACTATAAAGCACGGTATCGTCAAACACAAAACCTTTGACATGTAACACACCAAATACTTCACGCGTATTAATCGGCACGCCGTGGAAAATCGACGGCATTGAATGCTTAGTCCGTTGTTCACAATACCAATCGGCATTCGTTGCGCTTTTTTCCGCACCGAGCAAATTACGCTGCGCACGATGCCAATCCACCAGCACTTTCACATCTAAATCAGGATTGGCTATTTTGGCACCATACAATTCCGCCAAAATTTCCTGTCCTGCTTCATCCAACTGCCAATAAAGTGCAGTCACATAAATACGCGTCTTTGCACTGCGAATCAATTGAATAATGGTCTGTTTAAAAGCGGCAGGGCTATAAATAAACTCCACATCCGTTGCGTTTTGCGACAAACATGCTAGGTTTTCCAGATGTTGTTTCGCTTGTTTGGTTTCATTTACTAACATAATTTTCTTCCATGCGCTGATAAAATCGTCGCGGTTTGATGTATTAGTTTACAATATTTACCCCTCGTTTTAATAGAAAAAAGGTTTTTTTTCGTTAT
Source organism: uncultured Mesocricetibacter sp. (assembly GCA_905373425.1). Taxonomy (GTDB): domain Bacteria; phylum Pseudomonadota; class Gammaproteobacteria; order Enterobacterales; family Pasteurellaceae; genus CAJPST01. Next base: position 20,102 of record CAJPST010000008.1, on the reverse strand, counting down.
AATGCGGAGAGTTTTTGAATAAAACGTGCAAATTTACAACTAAACCACCCCACAAACGGTTAAATTATGAACAACTCTAAAAAATCCGCTTTTCAAACACCTAAATTTCAACAAAATGCCGACGAAAAACGCTTTAAAGAGCGTGTTATTGGCGAACGAGCCGGCTCTACTGCAGAAAATCCGTGGGGTAAACGCGAACAACAACGCAGTGGGCAAGGTAATGAAAAACGCGATAAAAATCGACCGCACTTTGCAACCGACAAAGAACAAACTAAACGCCGTGATAATCGCCAATCCGTTCGTGAAAACACAGAGCCACGTAAGTTCCAAATAACGGAAGAAACTCGCGAAACGACGAAAGGCGAAAAAGTTAAAGTGTGGTTAAAAAAGGCGAGCAGCAGTGAAAATCCTAAGGAGAAAAAAACAGGCCCGCTATCGCCTCGTGCACCGGAAAAAATTAAGAAAAACCGTGCGGAGGAAATGAAAATATATGGTGAGGGAGCTTGTCTCAGCCTATTTTCACAGCGTCCGGAAAGCATCGTACGCGTGTGGGCGACGGTAGAGATGGCACATAAAATCGGAGAGATATTCAGCTATTTAGCGACACATAAAAAAGTGTATCATGTTGTCGATGCACAAGAACTGGCGTTAGTTAGCGGGAGCGAACATCACGGCGGTATTTGTATGTTGGTAAAAAAAGCCCGTCCTTTTACATTAACCGGCTATTTAACCGTTCCGCATCAACGAGATTGCTTAGTTCTACTTGATGGTGTACATAACGCACATAATATCGCTGGCATTCTACGCACCTGTGCCTTTTATGGTGTAAAAGGCGTAGTCATTGATGATCCCGAATTACTCAACTCACCTGCAACAATGCGCGTAGCCGAAGGCGGCGCGGAATATGTCCGAGTGCTACAAACCGATGATGTTTGTCATGCTCTCAATCAATTGCGTGAAGCCGGCTACCAAATCATTCACACATCCATTGATAAGCAAGCTGAAGGTTTTGCTAAAGTGCGGTTAAAAAATAAAGCGGTTTTCGTCTTAAGTGAAAGCTCCACCGAAGCGCTAATAGAAAAAGACGACACAGTGACAAATTTATCTTTCACTAACCCATTGCATAAAAACGGCCTGAATGTTGCCGTACAAGCGGGAGTGCTATTGGCACGCTGGGTTGAATTATAAAAATAACGGAAAAATCGACCGCACTTTTGTTTCCGGCTTACAACTTATCTGCATGGTGAATCATTACAAAGCGTTCCCAGAGTTGTTCTTCGCTTTCAATGTGTGCAGGATCGGGAATAATACATTTGCTAATCGGGCAGACTTTCTGACAGGTAGGCGTGTCGTAATGCCCGACGCATTCGGTGCAAAGAGTCGGCTCAATGACATAGATCTCCTCACCTATTGAGATTGCCTCATTAGGACATTCGGGTAAGCACATATCGCAATTTGTGCATTTATCGGTGATAAGCAGTGCCATTGTTAGCCTTGTATTGATGGAAAGCGGCAGATTATAATGAAAACCGCACAAAAAACAAACATAAAAGTAGAAGGATCATAGTGAAACAAAAACAAATTTTACAACTTTGCATTTTCGTTATTTGTTTTTTCATTTTACTGTTAACCGGCTGGTACTTTTTCTCCCAGCAGAAACAAGCGGTGCATACGGTAATTGAAGGAAATTATGACTATATTATGAAAAATGATCCGATCGGGCAAAATAAACATGCGCCGACGGATTATTATACGCTAGTACTGTCTTGGTCACCTGCATTTTGTGATATTCAACGCAAAAAATACGGTGAGCAACCGCCTGCCTCGCTGCAATATCAGTGCGGTAAAACCCAACACTTCGGTTGGGTGATTCACGGTTTGTGGCCACAAAACGGTAAAGCTCGGCGTGTTAGTGATCATCCTCGTTTTTGTCGTGGTGATTTACCGATGGTGGAAGAAGCCGTTATTCAAAACTACCTGGCCGAAAGCCCTAGCGCCGCATTATTACAAGGAGAATGGGAAAAGCATGGTTCATGTGCTTTCGACAGCGCACATAAGTATTTTGAAAAACAACGAGATTTATACCGCACTTTAAAGCTACCTAACTACGAATTACCTAAAAACGAGTTGTTTCGCTGGTTGAAAAAAAACAATCCGCAACTGAAAAACACTTACTTAGGTGCAAGCCGTAATGAATTATTTATTTGTTATGATTTAAATTTTAATATTATGGATTGCCCAAATCGTTAGAAGCAAGTTATAAATTAATTGTGATAATTTGATCTAGAGCAGTTACAAGATACTTAGAACTGGTTATAATGAGCAAGTTTTGAGAGTTTTATTATTCAACCCAAAGAGGATAAATATATGTCAGTAATCAAAATGACCGACCTGGATTTAGCAGGTAAACGCCTTTTCATCCGTGCCGATTTGAACGTGCCGGTAAAAGACGGTAAAGTGACCTCCGATGCGCGTATCCGCGCCACTATCCCGACCTTAAAGCTCGCTCTTGAAAAAGGAGCGAAAGTGATGGTCACATCTCACTTGGGTCGCCCAACCGAAGGAGAATTCAAACCGGAAGACTCTTTGCAACCGGTAGTCGATTACTTGAATAAATCCGATTTAGGTGTACCGGTACGTTTGGTACGTGATTATTTGGACGGCGTAGAAGTAAATACCGGTGAAGTGGTTGTATTAGAAAACGTACGCGTTAATAAAGGTGAGAAGAAAAATAATCCTGAATTAGCTAAAAAATACGCCGCACTTTGTGACGTATTCGTGATGGACGCTTTCGGTACTGCACACCGTGCAGAAGGCTCAACATATGGTGTTGCAGAATTTGCGCCTGTTGCTTGTGCAGGTCCGTTGCTTGCAGCCGAATTAGACGCTTTAGGCAAAGCGTTAAAAGAACCAAAACGCCCGATGTTGGCGATTGTTGGCGGCTCTAAAGTTTCCACCAAATTAACCGTGTTAGATAGCTTATCTAAAATTGCAGATCAATTAATTGTTGGTGGCGGTATCGCTAACACCTTTATCGCAGCAGAAGGCAATAACGTTGGTAAATCTCTGTATGAAGCGGATTTAATTCCTGAAGCGCAACGTTTATCCAAAGCGACCAATATCCCTGTTCCGGTGGACGTTCGTGTTGGTACCGAATTCTCCGAAACTGCTCCGGCAACCTTAAAAGCCGTTAATGAAGTGGCAGCAGACGAATCCATCTTTGATATTGGTGACAAATCAGCAGAACAACTGGCTGCGATTATCCGCAGTGCGAAAACGATTCTGTGGAACGGCCCGGTCGGCGTATTTGAATTCCCTAATTTCCGTAAAGGTACCGAAGTGGTTGCACAAGCCATCGTTGACGCAACTGCAAACGGCGCTTTCTCTATTGCAGGTGGCGGCGATACGTTGGCGGCAATTGATATGTTCGGCATTGCTGATAAAGTGTCCTATATTTCAACAGGCGGCGGTGCGTTTTTAGAGTTCGTAGAAGGCAAAGTATTACCGGCTGTAGAAATTCTTGAAAAACGCGCGAAAAACTAACCGCACTTTTTCAAAATCGTAGGGGGAAACAAGTTATCCCCCTAGAATAAAAAAATTCTTCAAACAGTGGGGTAAAACTCACTTTATATACAAAAGGAAACACAAACATGGCAAAATTATTAGATATCGTAAAACCGGGCGTATTAACCGGTGATGACGTACAAAAAGTCTTCGCTTACGCAAAAGAACACAACTTTGCACTGCCTGCGGTAAACTGTGTTGGTTCTAACTCCGTAAATGTCGTATTGGAAACCGCTGCACGCGTGAAAGCGCCGGTTATCGTTCAATTCTCAAACGGCGGTGCGCAATTCTATGCAGGGAAAGGAATTAAACCTGCAAGCGGTGCACGTCCTGATGTTTTAGGTGCGATTGCAGGTGCGAAACACGTTCATCAACTTGCTAAAGAATATGGTGTTCCGGTTATTTTGCACACCGACCACGCGGCCAAAAAACTGTTACCTTGGATCGACGGTTTATTAGACGCTAATGAAAAACACTTTGCTGAAACCGGTCGCCCATTATTCTCTTCCCACATGCTCGACCTTTCCGAAGAGCCAATGAAAGAAAATATGGCAATCTGTCGCGAATATCTTGCCCGTATGGACAAAATGGGTATGACTCTTGAAATCGAAATCGGTATCACCGGTGGTGAGGAAGATGGTGTGGATAACTCCGATGTGGATGAATCCCGTCTTTATACCCAACCGTCTGATGTGCTTTATGTTTACGACCAATTACATCCGGTTAGCCCTAACTTTACCGTTGCCGCAGCATTCGGTAACGTACACGGTGTCTACAAACCGGGTAACGTAAAATTAAAACCGTCTATTTTAGGCGCAAGCCAAGAATTCGTGGCCAAAGAACGTAATCTACCGGCAAAACCAATCAACTTCGTCTTCCACGGCGGTTCCGGTTCTTCTCGCGAAGAAATTCGTGAAGCCATCAGTTACGGCGCAATTAAAATGAATATCGACACCGACACTCAATGGGCGGCATGGGATGGTATTCTGCAATTCTATAAAGCGAATGAAGCTTATTTACAAGGCCAATTGGGTAATCCGACCGGTCCTGACGCGCCGAATAAAAAATACTATGACCCGCGTGTTTGGTTACGCAAAATGGAAGAATCTATGTCTAAACGCTTAGAACAATCTTTCATCGATCTGAACTGCGTAGATGTATTATAATTCATAAAATCAATAAAATACGTTAAAATATAACCGCACTTTACTTAAGTGCGGTTTTTTATATGGCCAAAACGGAGAAGTTATGAATCAAGTGAAAAACAATGACAAATTACTCACATTAGTGAATGCGGCCGTTGGTTTCTTTTTTATATCCGTGCTGAGCGTCAAAGGCGGATATAATTATGCACCAATATTATTAATGCTTATCGGTTTAGGTCATTTAATTTATTACCGCTTCGGCAAAAAATTAAAATGGGAAATGTCAGCGGATGAAAAACGTTTAATACTTATTTATATTTTTTATTTTTCCCTCTTTGTCATTTCTTTTTTAGTACATGGTGGGCGATTACGAGAACTAGACAACCCGCTCCGAATTATCTTCTTGTTACCGTTGTTGTTGTTATTCAAGCAATACCCTATCCGTTTTAATGTGTTAAGCCACTGCATTCCTATCGGCGCTTTTGTTGCCGGAGCAATCGCTTTGTACGACCGCTTCATCTTACATTCCCCACTCGCATTCAATCCACGCATAATGCATATTCAAGGTGGGGATATCTCGATGTCGCTAGGAATGTTTTCATTAATATTAACAGTCTATTTCGCTTTAAAAACAGACAAAAAACTGACCGCACTTTGCCTGTTCGCCACTTTATTCGGTATGCTCGGTAGCTTTCTTTCCACCGCGCGCGGAGGCTGGATCGGTATTCCGTTTATCCTTGTTTTGATTTTATGGACGTATCGCCAAGCCATATCAAAAAAATTCCTAATTTTAATCGGCTCGGTTATTTCACTTACGATCGCTATCGCCGTCGCTACTCCGGAGACAAAAATTCAAGAACGTATCAATGCTGCTGAAAATGAAATCAGTGCTTATATTGAACATAATGATGGTTCTACATCAGTAGGTGCACGTTTTGATATGTGGAAAAGCGCATTGCTAATGGCGCGCGAGAAACCGATTTTCGGTTGGGGAATGGAAGGTGCCGGTAAAGAGAAACAGAGACAGTTTGAACAGGGTATAATCAGTGAATATGCAGCACAATTTAATCATGCCCATAATCAGTTTTTGGATGATCTTTCCAAACGCGGAATTTTAGGCTTAGCCGCATTACTTGCTGTGTTGTTGATTCCCCTTGTTTTTTTCCTTAAACATACGGGGAACCCTATTTTAGAAATTAAAACTATCGCGGTGTTAGGGGCAATTCATTGCACCTCGGTGATCTTCTATAGTATCAGCCAAGGCTTTTTTACCCATAACTCAGGGAATATTTTTTATTTCTTTCTTGTTATGGTTTTCTATGGCATGCTTGCTCAATTAAAACGGGAACATAACTAGCCGAATAACATCAAAGCCCACATTAGTGCGCAATTTACTAATGCGACAAATACTGCGGCAGAGCCTTGGTCTTTGGCTCTGCCGGAGAGTTCATGATGTTCCTTACCAACGCGATCTACGACACATTCCACCGAACTGTTGAGCAATTCCGCAACTAAAACCAGCAAATAAGAACCGATCATCAGGGCAATCTCAAATTTCCCGTCTCCTAACAAAAATGCCAAAGGCACTAAAAAAATCCCAAGAAATAACTCATGTCGAAAAGCGGTTTCATATTTAACCGCACTTTTTAGCCCTTTTAAGGAATAGCCGGTTGATTTAATAAGGTGTTCCAATCCTGTTGTTTTATGTTCCATATTTATTCTGCTCATTATTATTGCTTGATTCTACAAGCGTTTTGCTTCAATTACGTCTTCCAGTGCGGTTAACCGCGCGAGAATCTTACTTAACATTTCGACATTATTCAACTCAATTTGTAAGTCCATCGTAATCAACTGTTTTTTATTATCTTGCTGGGTTCTAACTCCTAGTACTCTTATCTTTTCATTGGCAAGCACAGTGGTAATATCGCGCAGTAAGCCACTACGATCTGATGCCAAAATACGTAAATTTAAATTAAAACCACCGTCATAACGCTCGCCCCACAGTGATTCAACTACACGTTCCGGATGCGCCGCCTGCAGTTCGAGGAATTGCTCGCAATCCGTACGATGAATGGAAATACCACGGCCCATAGTTACATAGCCGACAATTTCATCCCCAGGAATCGGCTGACAGCAACGGGCGATATGGTGCATTAAATTCCCCACTCCTTCCACAACAACATAATCTTTTTTTCCTTGCTTTTGTTGTTGTGTATTGGCCGTGGCACTTTTATGCGTAACATGTCGCAGAATTTCTTCATCAGCTTCCTGCGCACTCGGCTTGAGCAGCTTGCCTTGCAGAAAATTAATCAACTGATTCAGACGAATATCACCATTACCTATGCCCGCATACAAATCATCCAGCTGTTTCAGATTATAACGAGGCAATGCGTATTGCTCTATCTGCTTCAAACTCAGGCCGAGGCGGTTCATTTCTGCTTCCAGCTGTTCCTTGCCGATAGGGATATGCTTATCACGATCCAGTTTCTTAAAAAATGCTAAAATTTTCGACCGCGCTTTATGCGTGTGAGTAAAGCCTGAGTTAGGGTTTAACCAGTCGCGACTTGGGTTTGGGTTTTTCTGGGTAATAATATCCACCTGATCGCCCATTTGTAACTGGTAGGTAAAAGGCACAATACGTCCGGATACTTTTGCACCGATACAACGATGCCCTACATCACTGTGAATTGCATAAGCAAAATCCAACGGTGTAGAACCGGTCGGCAAATCCACAACCTCGCCTTTCGGCGTAAATACATACACTCGGTCATCAAATACTTGGCTGCGCATTTCGTCTACAATCTCACCGGAATTGGCAATATCCGCCTGCCATGCCAACAGCTTACGTAACCAAATAATCTTTTCTTCATAGGCGGACATCGAGCCCGTGGTGCCTTCCTTATATTTCCAGTGTGCCGCTACCCCAAGTTCCGCATCGTTGTGCATCTGTTGAGTGCGAATTTGCACTTCAATCGCTTTATCGCCTTTGCCAAACACAACCGTGTGAATAGACTGATAGCCGTTCGGCTTAGGATTGGCGACATAATCATCGAATTCTTTCGACAAATGTTTGAAGTGAGTATGTACTATGCCAAGTGCGGTATAACAATCCTCCAATTTATGCACAATAATACGCACCGCACGGATGTCATATAACTCGCTGAAATCAAGCGATTTCTTCTGCATTTTACGCCAAATACTGTAAATATGTTTTGGGCGGCCATAAACTTCAAAGTGTTCGATATTCTCTTTCAAATAACCGGTCAGCTCGTTGATAAAATCGGTCACATATTGTTCGCGATCCAAGCGACGCTCACCCAATTTATACGCAATAATACGGTATTGCTCAGGTTGTAAATAGCGGAAACAATAATCTTCCAGCTCCCATTTAAGCTGTCCGATACCGAGACGATTGGCAAGCGGGGCGTAAATATTGCTACATTCTTTCGCAGCAGCAATTTTATCGGCTTTACTATAACGTTTTTCGGGATCGCGTAGATAGGTAATCCGTTCGGCAAGTTTAATAATGACGCAGCGGAAATCGTCCACCATCGCCAATAACATACGGCGAATACTATCTACCTGTGCGCTACTGCTTGAATTCAGCTGGCGGATATTATTCATTACTATTACACCGTTCACCAGCTTACTGATTTTACTGCCGAAATCTTCTTTCACCTGTTCCAATGGAACAATTTTATCGTTCACCATTGGAAACAACATTGCAGCAATCAGGCTGTCACCGTCCATATTCAGACTATGCAGAATTTCCACCATTTCCACGCCGTCGCGCAAATACAGATAGCTGTTTTGAAAAAGTTGCTGCGCTTTTTCTTGGCAGTAATGCCATGCTCGCACAATATCCTTTTCCACCGGTGGCGACAGGTCTAAACCGGCACACCAACGCTCAATCACGAACTCTTTCGGATTTAAGAAATGCGAACCACGAACAGCAACCATAACTTTTCCTTATTTTTTCTCAAACAGCGTAATACTTTCCAAATGCTCTGTATGTGGAAACATATCAAGCATTGCCGTTTTTTGTATGCGATAGCCGGAATTGATTAAAATTTCCGCATCTCGCACCAATGTCGCCGGATTACAGGAGACATACAATACTTTTTCCGCTTGTAATGCGCATAATCCATTTAATGCAAACGCCGCCCCGGTACGTGGCGGGTCCAATAGAATTTTATTAAAGGGCTGTGTTGCCCAAGGCTTATCGACAAATGAGCAATCCAAATCAGCCTGATAAAATTGGACATTTTCGCATCGGTTTCGTTCTGCATTGGATTGTGCTTTATGCACCATTTCCAAAACACCTTCAATTCCGACCGCACTTTTCACCCGTCGGCTGAGCGGTAAAGTAAAATTTCCCATGCCGCAAAATAAATCCAATACATGATCTTGCGGTTGCAAATCCAACCAGTCCAATGCGGTTTTCACCATCGTTCGGTTAAGTTCGGCATTGACCTGAATAAAATCCCGTACATCGAACCACAGTGTCAATCCGTCAACCTGATAATAAGGTAATTCACCGTAAAGATGCATGATCTTATGGTCATCTTGTACAAATAAGCTGATATTTTCACGCTCGGCAAATGACATTAATAAAGAACGATCGTTCTCCGGCAAGTTTTGCAGATGCCGCAATAACAACACAACGATATTATCTGCCGCGACTAATTCAATATGTCCAAGCAGCTTCGGTTGGGAAAAACGACATAAAAGTGCGGTCAGTTTTTGTAGCGTTTTATTTAATATAGGGTCAATCACCTCACATTGTGTGATATTGACAATTTCCGTCGAAGCCTTTTGGCGAAAACCAATATTAAGTGTTTTGGTTTTCGGATTAAAACCTAAACTAAGACGTAACCTACGGCGATAATGCCATGGTTCGCCTACAATCATCGGCATGTACTCGATCGCCTCAGACTGTAATTTTGCCAGCCGTCGGAATAAGGCGTTTTGTTTGGCCTCTCGCTGTGATTCAATAGATATATGTTGTCCGCGACAGCCTCCACAAATACCGTAATATTGGCATTTTGGTATTTGTCGTGTCGGAGAAGGCTGTAAAATTTTTTGAACAACGGCTCTTCCGTATTGCCTTTTTTCTTCTAATACACGGATTTGTACACGTTCTAACGGTAAGGCATTTTCCACAAACCAGGCCTTGCCGTTAATTTTAGCCACACCCAAGCCTCGATAATCCAATTCCAGAATATCTGCAATCATTGTTGTCGCCGATTTAGGCGTTTTGTTCGGTGTGTAAAGTAAAACCATATTATTTCAAATGCAGAATATGTTGACTGAATAATTCTCGACTTTTCAATGGCTTGCTCCCCAAATAGGGTTTTAAGGCAAGACGAGTGAAACGCTTGGCCGCCTGTAGCACAGTGCTATCATCAAATCGACGTTGCTCGAACGCTAGTAAATCACGCCCATAGAAAGTGAGATTATCCTTAATCAGTGATGCCATAAATCCCTGCTCTTCACGGTAACGATAGGTCATATTTTCATCTATAGGTTGTCCTGACCCCGCACAATGTAAAAAATCCACGCCATAGCCTAAACTTTGCAATAGTTGGAATTCAAAGCGACGCAAAACCGGTTCCACTGCCAAGGGGGTACCGGCAAGTTCGGTCAAACAACGCAGATAATCCTGAAATAGCTGCGGCTGTGCGGTTTCCTGTTCCAACACACGACAAATCAGCTCATTTATATAAAATCCGCTATACAGTGCAATTTGCTGTAACGGCAGGGTAATCGCAGCGGGCTCGGCCTTGGTGAGGATTTTCAGCCCACTTTTCCCCGACCAACGCAACAACAAAGGGGTAAAGGGCTGTAATACCGACTTCCATGCGGAACGTCTTGCCCGAGCGCCCTTGGCAAGCAGGCTTAAACGTCCTGTATCTTCGGTAAAAACATCCACCAATAAGCTGGTTTCGCTATATGCGCGGCGATGCAATACAAAACCCCGCTGCCAATTTTCAATCACCCGTTCCTCCGTATAAAGTCGACATATTTTATCAGATTTTCAACGGTATTCTTATGATTAATTTTTGATTTAAAATTTTTATCGTCCAAAAACGGTTTCTGAGGTATTCTTACATAAAAAGGAAAAATTATGTCGGAAATTAAACTTAACTATCACAAAACCCGCTTTCTTACCAGTGCACCGGATATTCGCCACCTGCCGGAAGACAGCGGAATCGAAATCGCCTTTGCCGGTCGATCCAATGCAGGAAAATCTACCGCACTGAATGCTCTGACCAATCAGAAGAATCTGGCCCGAACCTCCAAAACCCCTGGGCGCACACAACTGATTAATTTATTTGAAACCGAACCGGGTTGTAAGTTGGTAGATTTACCGGGCTATGGCTACGCAGCCGTACCGGAACAAATGAAAATCCAATGGCAAAAGGCTTTGGGCGAATATTTGCAAAAACGTAATTGTTTACAAGGCGTTGTCATTTTAATGGACAGCCGCCACCCGCTAAAGGATTTGGATCAACAGATGATCGAATGGGCGGTATCGTCCGATCTGCCGGTATTACTACTACTCACTAAGGCGGATAAATTGAGTCAAAGCGAACGAGCCAAGCAGGTTAAAATGGTACGCGAAGCCGTGCTACCGTTTCAGGGAGATATTCAGGTTGAAGCGTTTTCCGCGTTGAGTAAAATCGGAATCGATCGTTTATCCGCCAAACTGGATGGTTGGTTTTCGCCTATTTTTACCGCAAAATAACTGATTTTTGCGATCTGCATTCCAAAAAGTGCGGTCGAAATTTGCGTTATTTTTTCTCCTGCTTATGATTTTCCAACCTAAATAATTGGAGAATCTATGTCGTTAGCAATTGTTTACAGCCGAGCATCAATGGGCGTACAAGCACCGTTGGTTACAATTGAAGTGCATTTAAGTAACGGTAAGCCGGGCTTCACGTTGGTAGGCTTACCGGAGAAAACCGTGAAGGAAGCACAAGATCGCGTGCGCAGCGCATTACTCAATGCGCAATTCAAATATCCACCAAAACGAATTACCGTCAATCTGGCTCCAGCCGATCTACCGAAAGAAGGCGGACGTTTTGATTTGCCGATTGCGTTAGGCATTCTCGCCGCTTCAGGGCAAATCAACGCAGACAAATTACGCAATATAGAATTTCTCGGTGAGCTGGCACTCACAGGAAATTTGCGTGCTGTGCAAGGTGTCATTCCCGCCATTTTAGCAGCTAAACAAACACGCCGCCAAATGTTAGTCTCGGCTCACAATGCAAATGAAGCTGCGTTAATTGCAGATCAGGATACTTATTGTGCCACCTCTTTACTAGAGGTTGTTCAATTCATGAATAATCAAGCCAACTTGCCGATTGCGACAGAACTCAACCGTCAAAGTGCGGTCGATTTTTCTCCCGTTTTACAGAAAGATTTAACGGATATTATCGGGCAACAACATGCAAAACGAGCACTTACTATCGCCGCAGCCGGCCAACATAACCTCTTGTTTTTAGGCCCGCCCGGCACAGGTAAGACTATGTTGGCAAGCCGTTTAACTGCGTTACTGCCTGAAATGACTGATCAAGAAGCCATCGAAACCGCCTCCGTAACCAGCTTGGTACACAACGAATTGAATTACACAAACTGGAAACAGCGCCCGTTTCGGGCCCCCCATCACAGTGCATCTTTGGCAGCATTGGTTGGTGGCGGTTCGATCCCTCGCCCCGGTGAAATTTCGTTGGCGCATAACGGTGTGTTATTTTTGGATGAGCTGCCCGAATTTGAACGGAAAGTATTGGATGCGTTGCGCCAACCGCTGGAAAGCGGAGAAATTGTCATCTCCCGTGCTAGTGCAAAAATCGAGTTTCCTGCCAAATTTCAATTGGTTGCTGCGATGAACCCTAGCCCGACCGGACATTATCAAGGCACTCATAACCGCACATCACCACAGCAGGTAATGCGCTATTTAAACCGTTTATCGGGTCCGTTTTTAGATCGTTTCGATCTTTCTATTGAAGTCCCGTTGCTGCCGCAAGGGGCGTTACAAAATAGTGGCGATCGTGGTGAAACCAGTGCGCAAGTGCGGGAACGAATTCTGCGGGTACGTGAAATTCAACTAACCCGTCGAGGAAAAATTAATGCGCATTTAACCGGCAAAGAAATTGAACAAGACTGTAAACTAAACGATACCGATGCGCTCTTCTTGGAAAATGCATTGAACAAGCTAGGCTTATCGGTGCGTGCCTACCACCGTATTTTAAAAGTTTCGCGAACCATTGCTGATCTCAGTGACGAATTACATATCAGCCGCCCGCATCTCGCCGAAGCCTTGGGCTATCGTGCAATGGATCGACTGTTATTAAAGTTAGGGAACGGTGGTTAATCGTTACAAAACTACACCTTGCACATTCAAACAGATAAGTGCGGTTGATTTTCAGCTTGTTTTTTCAAGTTGGAAAACCCCTCAAATTTTAACCGCACTTTATAGCAATATAGCTCTCTATTTTTACAAATAATGTGACCCGTATTGTACATAGCAAAGATGCTCCCTACTATCCATGGTATATCTCAAAGTATTTATAAAAAATATAAGGAGCCGTATTAGATAACAAGTGAAAAAGCCTAGTTTACTTAGAATATCCGGATGAGAAGAAGTCGTTTAATCGCCCGCTCCCCTTTCGACTCTAGAAAAAAATTGCATACTCCCGTTAATTCAATTTATTATTGACCTCAGGCAAATTATAATGACATCAAAAACGGGGAAAACCATGGAACTTGATGGAAAATTATTACTAAGCTTTATTATACTTTTGCTTTTGGCTGTCTGTTTACGTTTCGGCTGGCAACCTTATTCCGAACTTGTGATTGGCGACTTTAATGATTTCAAACTGGAAGGAACGCTATTTTTCGGTACATTGTTCGTCCAACTTTATTTAGCCAACAGAAATGAAACCAATCCCTTTGATATCCTTACCTTTCAAATTGAAGGCCGCGTCTTTTTCCATATTACCTGCCTCTTGCTGCCGTTTATACTCACTACCTTAGGGTATCTGGCTAAACTTCATTATATCATTCATTATGGCGAAGATGTTAAACCTGCTATTATGCAGGTGACAGGAAAAGAGTACAGACCAGGAGTAGGAAGGTACACCAGTCCTAAATACATTACCTATTTTATACCGTTCAGTGATTATGCCCCCTACCTTTCGGCAACCCGACATCAGAATAGAAATCTGATATCCATCGTGCAATCAGGCGCCAAGTTTCGGTATTACTCAGAAGGGGGCGACGAAATATCTAAGGTCATACTTTTTCACGTGCAAACTAGACTGCGTTTCAATAATAAGGGTTATTTAACTAGTCAGAAATTTTACGATGATATGCCTGTTGGCGCACTCGTTTCCTTTCGAGCAAAATATATTAAAGGGATCGGCTTTATAGTAATGGAAGATGATGTGAATTTAGTAAAATATAAATGAAAAGTGCGGTCAGTTCTTTCAGCGTTTTCTAACCCACTGATTTCTACACAATCACTAAAGCACATTGCCAACACAAATCTTACATGCAGATTTGCTATGGGCTTTTTCCTCTGCAGAAGCCATAATCGTACATTACAGATTGTAATCGAAAATGACTTTGTAGCAGTATTTGTAAGCCTTAAAAGCAGGCACAAGTGTTTGATTATAACGATATGTGAAAATACAATCGTCATATAAGCTTTTATTACTTGTGCCAAATAAAGAGAAGCACTTAACAACCATGCTTCATACGATAAGCAATCAAATCTTCAATAGTCACGATTGGGTAGCCAAATTTTTTAACAAATTCAACTAATTCCGGAGTCCTTGCCATGGAGCCGTCGTCATTGGTAATTTCACAAATCACACCGGCTTCTTTATAGCCGGCTAAACGCGCCAAATCGACCGCAGCTTCAGTGTGACCGTTACGCTCCAACACACCATTTGCAGCAGCTCTGAGTGGAAAAACATGTCCCGGACGATGCAAATCACTTGGCTTTGCTCCGTCTGCCACTGCGGCTTTAATGGTGGTTACCCGATCCGCTGCCGAAACACCGGTAGAGACACCTTCTGCGGCTTCAATGCTAATGGTGAACGCAGTTTTATTTACGCTGGTGTTGTCTTGCACCATAGGCGGTAAATCAAGTTGTTTACAACGCTCATCCGTAATACATAAACAAACGATACCACTACCATAGCGAATTAATTTGGCCATTTGTTCTGTGGTGATGGTTTCAGCAGGGAAGATTAAATCGCCTTCGTTTTCACGATTTTCATCGTCTAATACAAGTACGCCGTTGCCTTGTTTAAATGCCTCGATTGCGGCTTTAACGCGTTGCTCGGCATCGCCAAATGTGGATAATAATGACTGATTCATAGTAAATACCTTTTAATTTTGAATAATTAATACCAGAATCAGGGCTGATGATAAAAAACGACAGAACAGGTTTCAGCAACCCCGTGCCGTTTTTATTCTCTTTCATCCAGACTTTTACTGTCGGCTTTGGATTTACACCAAATCTGCTGACTTTGTTTTAAAATCGTTCACAAAACGCTAACTTTTATGACCGCACTTTTAATAACAAACGCTCGCGGGCTTATGCTTAACACTTACCGCCGGTAGGGAATTGCGCCCTGCCCTGAGAATGCGCATATAGTATAGCGCAAAGTCCGCACGTATAAAATGTAAAAAAGTTAAATACGAAAAAAGGTTTTTATTTGTAGCAAGATTACATACAATAGCAAAAGATATTTCTAATATGTGAGGTATATATGCTGAATCCGAAAAAATTAGAGCAGATTATGCAACAGTTTCAAGATTCCCTCCCACAGGGAATTAAAGATTTGGGTCAAGACGCGGAAGCTAAAATCAAGCAAACATTACAGGCACAGCTTGCCAAGTTGGATCTTGTAACGCGTGAAGAATTTGATGTGCAAACACAGGTTTTAATACGAACCAGAGAAAAACTGGTTGAGCTTGAAAAACGTGTTGATGAATTATTAGCTAAAGATAAAAACTAGCTAAATTCTGACCGCACTTTAATGAGAATGAGAGCAAAGTCACATTTTGTGCCTATGCAATACTAATGTAAGGAGCTTGATATGTCCGATTTTTCCTATTTACAACAAAAACGCAAACAGCTGAATTTAAAAGTAAACGATATCTGCGAACAAGCAAATATTACACGTGCTTATTTTAATCAATTGGTCAGCGGTAAAATTAAAAATCCAAGTGCAACCAAGCTTCGTGCGCTACATAAAGTATTACAAATCACTGAGCCGAATGATAAAAAAATTGGGGTAATTTTCGGTAAATTTTACCCTGTGCATACCGGTCATATTAATATGATCTATGAAGCATTTAGTAAAGTGGATGAAATTCACGTTATTGTATGCAGTGACACCGAGCGTGATTTAAAGCTATTTTATGACAGTAAAATGAAAAAAATGCCTACAGTGCAAGATCGCTTACGTTGGATGCAACAAATTTTTAAATATCAAAAGAATCAGATCTTCATTCATCATTTAGTAGAAGATGGTATTCCTAGTTATCCAAACGGCTGGGAGAGTTGGGCTGAACAGGTTAAGTTATTATTTAAAGAAAAGAATTTTACACCAAGCATTGTATTCAGCAGTGAAATTCAAGATAAAGCACCGTATGAAAAATATCTTAACCTTGAAGTTTCCTTGGTTGATCCGCAACGTCGCTTTTTTAATGTGTCAGCAACCAAAATTCGTAATAATCCATTCCACTATTGGAAGTTTATTCCAAAAGAAGTGCGCCCATTTTTTGTCAAGACCATTGCTATATTGGGTGGGGAAAGCAGCGGTAAAACCGTATTGGTTAATAAACTCGCAACCGTATTCAATACAACTTCAGCATGGGAATATGGTCGAGAATTCGTATTTGAACAACTTGGTGGCGACGAGCAGGCAATGCAATATTCGGATTATCCTTTAATGGCATTAGGCCATCAGCGATATATTGATTATGCAGTTCGCCACGCCCATAAAGTGACTATTATTGATACGGATTTCATTACTACACAGGCATTCTGTATTCAATATGAAGGAAAAGCGCATCCATTTTTAGATTCGATGATTAAAGAATACCCTTTCGATGTTACTATCTTATTAAATAATAATACAAAATGGATCGATGATGGGTTGCGTAGTTTGGGTGATCAGAAACAGCGGCAACGTTTCCAACAGTTATTAAAAAAATTATTGGATAAATACAATATTCCTTATATTGAGATTGAATCTCCTAGTTATTTGGAGCGCTATAATCAAGTTAAAGAAATTGTGGAAAAAATTCTGAATGATGAGGAACCAACTACTACAGCTAACGAACAAAATGACCTTTCCATTTTTGAGAAATAGGCTATAGCATGATTTTATTTGCAGGTGACCCGCACGGAAGTTATTCCCATATCTATCCATTCTTAAAAGAGAAAACTGATGTTGCGCTGATCATTCTCGGTGATTTGCAACTAACATCTGCTGATGAATTGGATAAACTGGCACAATATTGTGATTTATGGTTTATCCATGGAAATCATGATAGTAAAACTATTGCAGCATTTGAAGCACTTTGGGGCACGAAATGGAAAACTCGTAACCTACATGGACGTGTAGTAGAAATTCAAGGTAAGCGCGTCGCTGGTTTAGGTGGTGTGTTTCGCGGCCAAATCTGGATGCCACCAAACAAACCTCTATTTTTTGATCCTATTCACTACTGCCAATATTGCCCGCAAGAAAAATTATGGCGTGGAGGGATTCCGCTACGCCATCGTACATCTATTTTTCCATCCGATATTGAAATATTATCCGAACAATCGGCGGATATTTTAGTTTGCCACGAAGCCCCTAAACCACACCCTTCCGGCTTTGCTGTGTTAAATACACTTGCACAAAAAATGGGAGTTAAGCAATTTTACCACGGGCATCACCACGAAAGTTTTGATTACTCTGCCTTGAGAAAACAGTCTCAGTATCAGGTTATTAATGTGGGTTTCAGAAGTATTTGTGATGAAACAGGAAGTTATTTGTTAATTGGTAGAGACGATCGCTGACTAATACGAAATAGCAGATAAATAAAAGCCCGCTAAATAGCGGGTCTTTTATAATAATTATACAATTAGTAATTATTCCGCAGATGCAACTTCTTCAGTTACTTCTGGGCGATCAACAAGCTCAATGTATGCCATTGGTGCGTTGTCGCCTGCACGGAAACCACATTTCAAAATACGGGTATAACCGCCTGCACGTTGTGCAAAACGTGGTCCTAATTCATTGAATAATTTAGCAACAGTTTCAATGTTGCGAGTACGTGCAAAAGCTAGGCGGCGATTTGCTACGCTGTCTTCTTTTGCTAATGTAATTAACGGTTCAACTACACGACGTAATTCTTTTGCTTTTGGCAATGTAGTCTTGATGATCTCGTGACTAACTAAAGAACTTGCCATATTACGAAACATCGCTTGGCGATGGCTACTATTACGGTTTAGTTGACGTCCACTCTTACGATGGCGCATGAGCTTATCCTTCTCAGAAAAATCTTTAACCTATGACCTAATCTTCAGCAATACTTGCCGGAGGCCAGTTTTCAAGGCGCATACCTAATGACAGACCGCGCGAAGCAAGTACGTCTTTAATCTCTGTAAGAGATTTCTTACCAAGATTAGGCGTTTTCAATAACTCGACTTCTGTACGCTGTACTAGATCACCGATATAATGAATTGTTTCTGCTTTCAAACAGTTAGCAGAACGAACTGTCAACTCTAAATCATCAACAGGACGTAGTAGAATCGGATCAAACTCCGGTTTCTCTTCCTTGACTTCAGGTTGACGAACATCACGCAAATCAACGAATGCATCAAGTTGCTCTGCTAAAATTGTTGCTGCACGACGAATTGCTTCTTCTGGATCAATAGTGCCATTAGTTTCTAATTCAATAACTAATTTATCTAAGTCCGTGCGTTGTTCAACACGCGCTGCTTCTACATTATAAGCAATACGCTCCACTGGACTATAGCATGCATCTACTAATAGACGACCAATCGGTCTTTCACCATCCTGAGTATGCACACGAGCCGAAGCCGGTACATAGCCTCTACCACGTTGTACACGAATTCGCATATTAATTGATGCATTTTCATCTGTTAAGTGGCAAATAACATGCTCAGGATTTATGATTTCAACATCCCCATCATGAGTGATGTCAGCTGCAACAACAGGGCCAATTCCAGATTTGCTTAGTGTCAGAAAAATATCATCTTTATTCTGTACCTTAACCGCTAGACCTTTTAAGTTTAAAAGCACCTCAAGAATATCTTCCTGAACTCCTTCTTTACTACTATACTCATGCAATACGCCTTCAATTTCTGCTTCAGTGACAGCACAACCCGGCATTGAAGATAGAAGAATGCGACGTAATGCATTACCTAGAGTATGACCGAAACCACGCTCTAACGGTTCTAAGATCACTTTAGCATGAGTTGAACTAATTTGCTCAATATCAACTAAATGTGGCTTTAAAAATTCTGTAACAGAACCCTGCATTTTATCCTCTCTTTGCAACTAAGCTTTAACTATTATTTAGAATAAAGCTCAACGATCAGATGTTCATTAATGTCTGCTGATAAATCAGAACGTTCAGGAACACGTTTGAATACACCTTCCATCTTAGCAGAATCAACTTCTAACCATGTTGGTTTTTCTCTTTGCTCTGCCAACTCTAATGATGCTTTAATACGTGCTTGTTTTTTTGATTTTTCGCGAACAGCAACAACATCATTAACTGAAACTTGGAAAGATGGAATGTTAACAACACGACCATTAACAACAATCGCTTTGTGACTCACTAACTGGCGAGCTTCAGCACGAGTTGCTGCAAATCCCATGCGATAAACAACGTTATCCAATCGACCTTCCAATAATACCAATAAATTTTCGCCAGTATTGCCTTTCAAACGGTTTGCTTCTTTATAGTAGTTGCGGAACTGACGTTCTAAAATACCGTAAATACGACGAACTTTTTGCTTCTCGCGCAATTGACTACCATAGTCAGATAAACGCGGCTTACGAGCACCATGTTGACCAGGTGCCGTATCAATTTTACACTTTGAATCAATAGCACGGACACCAGACTTAAGAAATAAGTCAGTGCCTTCACGCCGGCTTAGCTTGAGTTTTGGACCCAAATATCTTGCCATTTTCTTTCTCCAATTATCCTAACGTCAAATTATACACGACGTTTTTTCGGTGGACGACAACCGTTATGAGGAATCGGAGTCACGTCAGTAATATTCGTGATACGGAAACCCGCAGCATTTAATGCGCGAATTGTTGACTCACGACCCGGCCCCGGACCTTTAAC
>CAJPST010000007.1 GCA_905373425.1 uncultured Mesocricetibacter sp. | reverse complement strand
GATAATTAGGGGTAAACAAGCTAGTTTTCAGTAGCGAAATGATGCGAAATCTTGGATTAATTATTGTTACCTTTATTTACCTGACCTTTTGTGCATTACCGACAGCGATTCGAATTTGTCCGATAATTAGGGGTAAACAAGCTAGTTTTCAGTAGCGAAATGATGCGAAATCTTGGCTTGACCATTGTTCCAGAAATTAAGGGAGAATAAAGCACACGTAAGAGTTGTTCTCTTTTTGTGCCTATTATTTGCCTTATCCCGATATAAGCAATGTAGTGGAAGAAACCTGTTTTTTCACCATAAAAAAGCCACCCGAAAAACGTGTCAAAAAACGACCGCACTTTTCAGATGGCTGTTTGTTTTTTTATGTATGGCCACGGTATTTCATATTTTGAGATACCGTAGCGATACGATTATTTCAATCCTGCTTGCTCAATTAATTTGTTAGCTTTTTCTTTATCTTCTGCAGTTGGTGCAGAGACTTCAGGAGCTTCTAATTTCGCATAAGGTTCCATGTTGAATGGGGAAACTACGTCAGCGCGCAATGGGTATTCTGCTCGAACAGCAACGAGGGCTTCTTGGCCTTTTTTGCTGGCTAAGAATTCGACGAATTTTTTCGCTTCTTCTTTATTTTTGGAGCCTTTTAACACTGCGGCACCAGAGTAGGTGACTAATGCGCCCGGGTCTTGGTGGCGAATGAAGTATAAACGGGAGTTTAATTTATCTTCGCCTTTTTCTTTTGCTAAGGCATACCAGTAGTAGTTGTTGATCAATGCTGCCGGCACTTCGCCGTTTTCTACTGCTTGTAATGCCACGGTGTTTTTCGCATAAAGTTTGCCGTTCTCTTTTAAGCCTTTCAGCCAGTCTAATGCAGCTTGCTCACCTTTCAATTTAGTGATGGCAACGACTTGTGATAAGAATGCACCGGAAGTTGGCACATAACCGATTTTATCTTTCCATTTCGGCGTGGCGTAATCTAACACGGATTTTTCCATATCTTTTTCGGAGAGTTTATTTTTGTCATAAACCACCACACGGGAACGACCGCTTAAGGCAATCCAGTCTTTTTTCGGTGCTACCGGTACGCCTTTGTATTGGGTTTGTTTAATGATGTCTGCAGAGAGGGGTTCGAGTAGATCTGCGTCGGATAATCCAACAAAGGAGGCGACTTGTTCGGTATAGAACACATCAGCCGGGGTTTTGTCGCCTTCTTCTTTTAATTGACCGGCAAGCTGTTCGCTTTTAGCACTGTTTAAAGTGACTTTAATACCGGTTTCTTTGGTAAAGGCTTCGCTAACAGCTGCGGCCGCTTCTTTGTGCTGACCGTTATATACGGTGATATCTGCACTTGCAATGCCGGAGAACGCAATGGCAGCGGCAAGAGTTGCCAGTTTAAATGAGTTAAGTTTCATGAATACTCCTTCAAAAATGTTGGTATTAAGGTGGATTGTTCCGTAAATGTTAAATTTAGGTGAACAGCTTTATTCTAGGTTTTTAAGCTTATAAATGCAAACTGTTATCAGTAATTTTTACAATTAAGAAAGAAAAGGGAAATTAGTGCCGGATGTGGGAATTTAAGAATGTGTAATACAAAAACTAAACATTAAACTCAAAAAATTTAAGCCCTGTGAAATACAGGGCTCAATATTTAATTTAAGTTATTTACCTGTCCAATTTTTGTGGTGGGCAGGAAAACGGGGTTATTTTACGCTGGTGATCTTACTAGCTGTTTTTAAACGCCATAATTGGTAAATATGCACGACAACTAAAAATGCGTTTAATAATGCTACCGGATAAGTGTGTTTGATCAGAGCGTAAACTACGAATAATGCGGCGCCGATACTATTAACGATACGAAGCGGAACGATAGATTTAAATAAAAAAGATGCGGCCACAATCAATGTTGCGACATAACCTAGAATTTCAATTGGATCAATTCCAAACATAAATCACCTCGAATTGGGTAAATAAAGAAGGTTGTATAATATGGCAAATAGCGATCAGTTGCAAAATCTTTACAAATTATTTCAGTTGTTATTTGGAGCGAACGTTATAGCTATGTCCACCGTCCTCTCAATTTACGCATACTGAAAACTATTTTGTATATTCTGAGAATTTTGGTTGGTTATCCTGTGGTTTGTCGATATAATTGAGAATAATTATTAATAACAAGTGTGGGGTTACTATGCTTAAAAAAACAAAGCTAGCGGTATTAGTTGCAGCAGTTTGTGCTTATCAAAATATAGCTATGGCGGAAGAAACTAATCAATTAGAAGAAATTTCCGTTGTTGAAATTGAAACCAGTGATACGTTGGTCAATACCAAAGTGGATCGCAACAGTATTTTCTTACGTCAAGCAAAAGATGTTAAAGATTTATTTTCCAATAAATTAGACGTGAACGTTAGCCAATTACAAACTGCACGTTCCGGCGGAGAAGGCGTGAATATTCGTGGTTTGCAGGGGAACCGTGTGACCACAACGGTAGATGGCATCCCATTGCCGGAAGCACAAGAAAGCAAACATTTTATTTCTTACGGTGTAGAATTCGGACGTGCCGATTATGTGGATGTGAGTAGTCTGCGTAGTGCTGATGTGCAATATGCCGGTTCCGCTAATAGTTTATCGGGTAGTGTGAATTTCGCTACACTGGAACCTGCCGATTTATTAAAAGGCCGCGCCCTCGGTGGCTTGATTGGAAGTGGTTATAACAGCGTCGATAATTCTGTTTATGGCACTGTTGGCGGCGCAGGCAAAATCGGTGGTTATCAAGGCATGGTAATGACCACCATTCGTAACGGCGATCAAACCAAAAACAAAGGCACTAATGCCGGTACCGGCGTAAACCGTACCGAACCAAATCCGGCAGACACGCAAAATAATTATGTTCTTACCAAACATTACTATCAGTTAAATGATCAACATCGGGTTGGTGCAGCCTTTGAACATCAACGTAAAAAAATTAAAACCGATTTGCTGACATTAACTGATACTAACATTGATAGAAACACCGGTGTTCAAACTAAAGGTAACTCCATTGACCGTGTGAAGCGTACCCGCTTTTCATTAAGCCATGATTACAATAATGAACATGGCTGGTTACAAAATGCGAAAACACAAGTTTATTATCAAAATGCCGGTACAGATAATTATCGTCATCGTTTGGGGAACAAAAATTACCGCCTTGAAAAATCCGACGTTAACTATAAAACTCACGGTATTAACACTAATTTAATGAGCTTTATTGATGGAAATATTCCTCAAGTTCTGCGTTACGGCTTAAGTTATAATCATACCAAGGCGACAAACTATTTGTACTATGAACGTCCTGCCTACGGCAATTCCAGACACGCCTATTTCAACGGAAAACCGACATCAGACACAAAACAGCATAAAGTTACGGGTTATTTTGAAGATGAAATTGCTTTTGGAAAATGGGTTGTTACGCCACAAGTCGGTTTTGTGCATTATCGGATGACACCCTCCGGTGGTAACAGTGAAGTGGCACAATTCCAACCATCAAAAAGTTCCGAAACTAAATTTACGCCGAAGTTAAGTTTGGAATATCGTGCTGCACCGGAATTTATTCCGTATGTGCAATATTCTCGCGGTGTAAGAACGCCATCGGGGCAACAATTAACCTCTTATTTCTTTGAAAGCGTCACTTATTTCGTTCCGAGAATGGGACCTCAAACTGCCACCGTTGCCCTCGTAGGTAATCCGAATTTACGCTCTGAGACCGCTGATAACTTTGAAATCGGCGCAAAAGGTCAAAATGAAAAACTGCAATATTTAGTCACCGGGTATTACAACCACTATAAAAACTTTATTGATTGGGTATCCAAACCAACTCCTGGTTACAACGCCTTTATCCAATACGACAATTTGGATAAAGCCAAAGTGTACGGCTTCACAGCTGATGTGAAATGGAAGTTTTATAAGGATTTCTATTTAGCAGAAGGTATTTCTTACAGTCGTGGCAAAGCGAGCAACAAAGGTGTTAAAACACCGATTAATAGTATCCAGCCGTTAAAAGTGCGAGCCGGTTTAGGCTATGAAGGGGAAACCTTTGGTGCCAATATTCAATGGACTTATAACCGCGGTAAATCCGATAAAGATATCGAACAATCTTCCGCGTATCTTTACAACCCGACCGGCGGTCATTCGGTATTTGATTTAGGCGCTTATTGGAAGCCGGTGGAAAACCTGACTTTAACTGCCGGTGTTAACAATTTGTTTAATAAAAAATACTGGAACTGGAACGACATTTCTTATCTTGCTCTGTTAAGTAAAGCTACGCAGGAGCAAGGTCGCGATCCGAGCAGTATTCCATTGGCGATTACTTCCGGCAATGCTGATCGTTACAGCGCACCGGGGCGCAATTTTAACGTTGGCGTTCGTTATGAGTTTTAAAAACAGCTAAAATTTCGACCGTACTTTTTGCCAACTTCTGTGTTGTTTCAAAGTGCGGTCGTTTTTAGCGACGTTTTTCACATATAAAAATACCGATGGTTTTTGCCATCGGTATTTTTCTTTCGGTTTAGGCTATCTTATTCCAAGCCGATAATTTCCCAGTTGTTGTGGGAAAGGCCTTGGATTTTGCCTTTTTTCACGTTGGTGATGTAGTCGATCATCATATTTTGGATGGTGCCTTTTTCGCGTCCCATCGCCACTTTAGATTCCCACACTACAGGGATGTCTTGTCCTTCAAAGATGCCGCCTTTACCGTGAAGTTGGTTGAAGCGGTAGGAGTTCATACCCACTTTCAATTTCATGTCATCGGTGATCGGTTTGCCATTAGCTAAGGTTAAATCCACGATTTTTTGTCCGCTTGGTTTGCGTAAATCAATTTTGTATTTCACGCCGCCGAATAGATCGTAGGTGACATACTTGGATTTTTTGCGCTCTGCGTTATAGCGATAATCAGTGTCGCCCGCTTGAACGGTATCGAAATAATCCGCCGACCATTCCATGTATTGCTTGAGCTGTTTGCCCGTCATTTCATAAACGGTCACATCACCGCCGGCATAGCGATAGTTAAAGATGATGTCTTTTTTCTTGATATCGCCTTTATCCATGCGCGCGTTTTGGTGGTCAAAAGAGAAAGACACAACGTCGGCATTGCTGTAATGACGTTCAACATCGTGGATGAAAGAAGACAGACCGGTGTCTTTTGTGAAGGCAATGGCTACGCCATGTTTTTTGCCTTGTGGCACCATTTCATTTTCCGCTTGACCGATCACTACGTTATTTAATTCGCGTAATTTTTCGTGATATGGTTTGTAGATTTCCACGATTTTTTCGTCGGAAGCCAGATCTTTAACCGGTACGGTTTTGGCTTCTTTTTTCAGCAATTTCACTTCTTTTTTATCGTTGATGTCAAACGTTAAATCCACTTCGGAAACCACAGTGCCGTAACGGTGCGGTTCGGTGATTAAGGTATCTTTGATGGTTTCGCTCGGCACGTTTTTGTGCATATGGCCGGCGATGACCACATCAATGCCGTCCACGGCGTTAATCACATCACGCATACCGGTGTCCGGAATGTTGTTTTCATTGTCGATGCCCATATGGCTCACGGCGATAATGACATCTACCCCTTTGGCTTTTAGCGCGGCGACTTGCGCTTTAGCTTCTTCACTTGGTGAAGTGAATTTCATGTCTTTTAAGTTACCGGTGTCTTCTTCAAATTTGGCGGACATTGGCGTAGTGAGGCCGATAATGCCAAGTTTCACGCCGTCTTTTTCAATGATGGTGGTCGGCTCGATATAGCGCTTACCATCTTTCGCGTAGTAGAAGTTAGCGGTTAATTTTTGCGCTTTGATATCTTTTAAGATTTCATCTAACGCGGTCATGCCGAAGTTAAATTCGTGATTACCTAACACGAAAATATCGTAGTCCATAGCGTTTAAGACTTTCGCTACCGGGTGGTCTTTATAGTATTTTTCGTCTTTCGCAAAGACATCCACTTGGTTGTCTTGGATGGCATCGCCCACGTCAACTAATACCACGTTTTTATTGTTTTTACGCACATCGTTAACATAGGTAGCAATTTGGGCGTAAGAACCGGAACGGTCTTCCACGTCTGCGCCGTAACTCCAAGGCACAATGCGACCATGTACGTCGGAAGTGCCTAAGATTTTAATATTCACTTCTTGCGCGACAGCCGTGCTAAGCGCAGAAAGAGCAAATAATGAACAAATGATTTTTTTCATGAGGTTTCCTTTTCGTGATAAATCAGTAGCGAATTATATAGCTTTGTATGGAACAAGCAAATGGATTAGCGGTATATTTTACGTAGAAAGAAAAAGTACACTTAAGCACATTTTGTCAAGGCGAAGGAGAAAAAATCACCTTCGCCGAATAATGCCTCTAGGTTCCAAAAAACACCGCAAAATCTCACCGCACTTTTACGCGACATTCCACCAAATCAACGCCCATTTGCGCTGGCCGTGTTTGATAGGTTCGTTGTTCTGTTGTTTTTGGCGATAAAATGCCGTTAAGCCCAGCCTTTCATTTTCATTTAACGGCCCAAGAGAAAATTCTACGGAACCGAGCAAATCTTCGTAGGTTTTTCCCATAAAGCGACCGGATTCCGTTTCAATGAAGCTCAGGTTCGCTTGAATGCCTTTTTGATAAAGTCGATTCAGCAAATAAATATAGGTCGGAAAACCGATGTCTTCACGTCCGATCGCGGCAAATACGCCCTCATCCAAAAAATGACGTTGCGTCACAGAAGTGAGATACACCCGTTTTTTTGCTTTGGCACAGAGTTTATCGATCATGTCGTCTAAATCATCCACTAACTTGACTGCTTTTTTGTCCCATTTTTCAGGTGGCAAATTGTAATGGTTGCAGGCAATGAGATGTTGTTTGTAAAGCTGGTTGAAATCAATGTCGTAAATGGTCATGGCATATCCTAAAAGTGCGGTTGATTTTGGTGATAGATTTTACTGCAATGTTATATGCTTTGAAATATAACGTTATTCAATCTAATATTGAACTATGTTTGCTGGAAAACGCATTTGAGCTGAAAAGAATTTAAGCTCAAATTAATCTGACAGGCACGAATTTTTAAATGGGGGACTGTCAGATTGGATTTACTCTTCTACAATTTATAATTATCAGCATGATCTATTCAAGGTAAACCAAAAGGGCTGAGCTCTGTAGATTATAGAACTCAGCCCTTGAATTAATAGTCTGGCTTTTGAGGTCAGATCATTTTAACCGCTCTTTTTGTTGACCTATGCTGAAATATTGTTACATTTTCGGAATTTCAACGCCCGAAGAGAGCAGGTCTTGAATATCCGATTTCAGCACGTCAGCTTTTGGCCCGTAAATGGCTTGAATGCCTGTGCCTTTGACGATAAAACCCATTGCTCCTGCTTGTTTCCAAGCCGCTTCATCACCCACCAACTCAGGGTTGTGAACGGTGATACGTAAACGGGTCATACAAGCATCTACCTCAGCAATATTGTTGCGTCCACCCAGTAAATTTACGATTTGCACCACTTGTGCACTGGCATTAGCGACTTTTTTCTCCTCAGCAGGGGCTTCGTCAGAGCCTTTCGCATCGTAGTTGCCGTTGCGACCGGCGGTGGCTAAGTTGAGTTTCTTAATCATGAAATTCGCAATTAAGAAGGCAGCGACCGCAAACACACCGGATACCCAAATGAAGTTGATAAGATCCATGCCGATGCCCGCTTTAATCGCCATTGGCGTACGGGTTAAAAACTCAATGTTACCGAAGGAGTGAACGCGTAAGTTCACAATATCCGCCATGGCAAATGCGCAACCTTGGATAGCCGCATAAACAAGGTAAAGCGGTAGTGCAACGAACATAAACATATATTCGATCGGCTCTGTTACACCGGTTAAGAACACGGCAAGGGCGGAAGAAAGGAAAATCCCTTTGTAGATGGTTTTCTTATCTGGATCAACGTTCACGTACATGGCAAGCGTAATTCCCATTAGAATACCGCTTGAACCGATCATTTGACCCACTTTAAAGCGCGCCGGTGTCACTGTTGAGAGGAGTTCGTTATATTGCGTCATATTGCCCGCGTCTTTCAGGTTGATTAAATCACTGATCCAAGCGAGCCATAATGGGTCTTGTCCGAATACTTGTTTGCCTTGTTGCATACCGGTTAAGAATTCATAGGTACCGCCCAATGAGGTGTAGTTCATCGGAATGGTGAGCATATGGTGTAAACCGAAAGGCAGTAAAAGACGTTCTAATGTACCGTAAACAAAAGGCGCAAGGATAGGCGCGGAGTCTTGAGAGTTGGCAATCCATTCACCGAAATGATTGATCCCGGTTTGTACCACCGGCCAGAACACCGCCAACACTAACGATACTAAAACGGAACGATAAATCACCACGAATGGCACAAAGCGTTTACCGTTAAAGAAAGTAAGCACTTCAGGCAGTTTGCGGAAATTGTAGTAGCTATTAAAGGTGGTTGCCCCTACAAAACCGGCGATGATTCCTACGAATACCCCCATATTTAATGCAGGTTGTCCGAGGATATTCACAAAGTAGTTGGCCACCGGAATGTCGCCTGCCAAGATGGTGCTGACGTGGGCATTCGGATCGGTCAACATTTCAATTTTTACGCCGAAGAAGTGACCGGTAATTAAGTTGATTAAAATAAAGGCAAGACCTGCGGCAAACGCACCGCCCGCACGCTCATTCGCCCAACTGCCGCCAATGGCTAAAGCAAATAACAAATGTAGATTGCCGATAATGCCCCAACCGATTTGCGCAATGATGTTACCCACGCGCGCCAGCCATTCGGCATCGCTAATTAACGGTAACGAGTTACCGATACTTACCATCAAACCTGCGGCAGGCATCACGGCA
This sequence comes from uncultured Mesocricetibacter sp., assembly GCA_905373425.1. GTDB lineage: Bacteria > Pseudomonadota > Gammaproteobacteria > Enterobacterales > Pasteurellaceae > CAJPST01. The sequence continues at coordinate 14,252 of CAJPST010000007.1, read as the reverse complement.
ATCACCACCATTAGGCATTTGCCGAATTTTTGCCAAAATTCAAAACTGAGCAATTTTTTCATGTATGTTCTCCTACAATGTAAGCTCGACTTCCAAACCGAAATGGTCGGAAACTACCGGTTTATTTTTGCCGTTAAAAACCACCTGACTTGATAAAACCCTTTTTGCTTGATTTAAAAAAATATAATCTAATCGTTTTTCTTCACTGTGGCCTTTCCAACCATCAATCGCTTTCTCAACGGTAATCCCGCTATCTTTCTGTTCCGCCATCTCAAAAGTATCAAGTAAACCGAGAGATTTAATTTTCTGATAAGCGTTTGGATCGCTGATTGCATCCGTATTGAAATCACCCATCAAAATTTTAAGATTTCGGCTTTGGCTACGCTCCACGATATTGCGAATGTTGTCCAGTTGATTTTCACCCGCGCAATTCGGCAAGTTGATATGGCAGGAATAACAATCTACAAGTTGGCCTTGATATTCCACGGTTAAGCCAAGAATTTTGCGCGAGAGGATAGAATCGAGGCGCTGATGTTGGCTGCAATAAAAAGCATCCACTTCATAAACCGACAAGCGGGTTAAAAAGGCGATGCCTTCGTCATATTTATCGTAGCCAATATGCGAATTGCTCCAAAACAGCGAATATTTTTGCGTCGCCCGTTGATTGATTTTATTCAGCAACACAACGCCATAGTTGTCTTGCTTTAATGCTTGTGAAATCGCGGGCGCTGATATTAATTGGTTTACCTCTTGTAGAGCAACGATGTCGTAGCCCTTTTCAACAATGGTGTCGGCAATAATATCGATTTTTTCCGCTTGGTTATCTTCCAACCAAGCGTGTACGTTGAGGGTGAGTAGTTTCATATGTTCCCCCTTAATCCTCACAATGCCAAATATCGGTGTTATATTGTGCAATGGTGCGATCCGATGAGAAGAAACCGGCTTTGGCGATGTTATGAATCACTTTTTCGTTCCAACTATCTTGATCTTCATAATCCGCCAGAATCTGTTCTTTCGCTGTGACATAAGCATCAAAGTCAATTAAGGTCATAAACCAGTCTTTATTGAGCAATTCATCATGCAGACGTTTTAAACGCTCTTCATTGCCCAGTTTCACCAGTGTAGAATCAAGGATAAAATCGACCGCTCTTTTAATGTGTTTATCCTTTTTATAGTAATCTTTTGAAATATAACCGCCGGTTTCATACAGTTTAATAATGCTTTCCGAATCTTTACCGAAGGTGTAAATGTTTTTCGCTCCGGTTAATTCGGCAATTTCCACGTTCGCGCCGTCCATTGTGCCTAAAGTTAATGCGCCATTCAGCATAAACTTCATATTGCCCGTTCCGGAAGCTTCTTTTGAGGCAAGGGAAATTTGTTCTGAAATATCTGTCGCTGGAATCAATTTTTCCGCCACGCTGACATTATAGTTTTCCACCAAATGCACGTTTAAATAGTGATTCACGTCCGGATCGTTATTGATTAACTCAGACAAGCAAAGAATTAAATGAATAATATCCTGTGCAATCACATAAGCCGGTGCGGCTTTCCCACCGAAAATCACGGTAATTTTACGTTTCGGCAGTTTGCCCGCTTTGATTTCAAGGTATTTATGAATCACATAAAGCGCATTCATTTGTTGGCGTTTATATTCGTGGAAACGCTTAATTTGCGTATCGATAATGGAATTTTCGTCCAACTCAATCCCTTTATTTTCTTTAAGGTAGGTTTTCAGTGCCAATTTATTCCGGAATTTAATTTCAGCTAATTTTTGATGCACTTTTTTATCATCTTTAAAGGCAAGCAGTTTTTCCAGTTGCGTTGCATCATGTAAGTAACCATCGCCGATAAGTTGTTTAATATAAGCGGCTAGCTCTTGGTTGGAAAATTCTAACCAACGACGGAAGGTGATTCCGTTAGTTTTATTATTAAACTTCTCAGGATAAATTTCATAAAACGCTTTGAGTTCGGAATTTTTCAAAATCTCCGTGTGTAATGCCGCCACACCGTTCACGGAGTTTGAAAAATGAATATCCATATGCGCCATATGGACGCGTTTTTGCTTATCAATAATTTGTACATCAGGATTCGAATATTCTTTCTGTACCAATTTATTTAGTTTTTTAATGATCTTAACTAAATGTGGAACCACTTCTTCTAAATAAGCTAAAGGCCATTTTTCTAAGGCTTCTGCAAGAATCGTATGGTTCGTGTAGCCCACCATATTGCGCACGATTTCTACCGCCTCTGCAAATTTAATACGATGTTTTTCCGTTAATAAGCGAATCAATTCCGGAATCACCATAGACGGGTGAGTGTCATTAATTTGCACATATGCATAATCGGCTAGATCATGTAAATTACTGCCTCGTTCAATGGCTTCATCGATTAATAACTGCGCCGCATTGGATACCATAAAATATTGCTGATAAATACGTAATAATTCACCGTTTTTATCGGAGTCATCCGGATAAAGGAATAAGGTCAGATTTTCTTTGATTTTTGTTTTATCAAAGGTAATGCCTTTTTTAATCAATTTATGATTGATGGATTCAATATCAAATAAGTTGAGATAATTTTTGGTATCTTTTTTGTAACCTAGAATATCAATGCGATCTAATTTAGAGGTTAAGGTGAAATCTTTAAATGGCACCTCATAACGGATGTCTGTAGGAATTAACCAAGACTCTTTTTCAATCCAGTTATTTGGCTCGGCATGTTGCTCATTGTTTTTAAAGACTTGTTTAAACAAACCGCAATGATAATTTAAGCCTACGCCTTCCGCATTTAACCCGAGTGTGGACATGGAATCAATAAAACAGGAAGCTAAACGACCTAATCCGCCGTTCCCTAAAGACGGTTCCGGTTCAATATCTTCAATATGACTTAGTGATTTACCTGCCTGCGCCAATTCATCTTTGATTTCTTGATATACGCCAAGATTGATTAAATTGTTAGAAAGTAATTTACCAATCAAAAACTCCGCAGAAATGTAGTAAACCTTACGTTTAGCCGTATTTTTTCCTTTATTCGCAGCAAGGGTTTTAACATAGTTTAATAACTGTACGTAAATCGCGTGATCACTTAATTTTTCAAGTTTTTTGTTTGTTGTTTGCTGTACAAATTCACTAAATTTAATCATTACTTGTTCCTTATTGGCGCGCCCATATAACATGGTTATTTGGGTTAAAAAATCTTTTTGGGCTCTTGTTAAATCGATTTCTTGCATTCGCCACTCCCAGTTTCCACCTATAGTAGAAGGAAGATTCATTCTTGAACTGGCCGGCAAATCTAAAATATCTTGCATGGTGGCAATGACCGTATTACTTACGGTAGCAAATAATTGGCGAATCATTGCCTGACAGACAGATTCATCGGTAGCACGATGGGTATAAGCGTTGATATATTGTTGTTGTTTTTGGGATAAATCCGCATACCAGCCATTAATCACATCATTATCGTGTGTGCCGGTATAGGCAATGCAATGTGGAATGCAATAATGCGGGCTATCCGAGCTTTCGCCGCTCACATTTTCAAAACCGAATTGCAAAATTTTCATGCCGGGATAACCGCAATCTGTGAGTAATTTCTCCGCTTTTTCATCAATATTGCCGAGATTTTCGGCGATAATCGGCAAATCGCCTAGCTGTGCTTTTACTGCTTTAAACAAATCGTATCCCGGCCCGGGTTGCCAAGTGCCATATTTAGCAATGTCTGCCTTGCCATCTACTTGCCAATAATCGGAGAAACCTTTGAAATGATCGATACGAAGTACGTCGTAAATTTTAAAGCTTTCCTCAATGCGATGAATCCACCAGGCATAGCCTTGTTTTTTATGTTCAAGCCAGTCATAAAGCGGATTGCCCCAAAGCTGTCCGGTGGCACTAAATTGATCGGCAGGAACACCGGCAACAAAGAGTGGTTTGCATTCTTTATCTAATTGAAAGAGTTCCGGCATTGTCCATACTTCGACGCTGTCTGCCGCTACATAAATCGGCATATCGCCGATAATTTTAATCCCTTTTTGATTGGCGTAATTTTTCAATGCCAACCATTGTTGGAAAAAGAAATATTGCGTTACTTTAAAATACTGAATTTGCTCTTTCAGCATCGTACGGTATTTCTCAAGTGCTTTGGGTTGACGAGCAACAACCAGTTTATCTTCCCATTCTTGTAGGGCCTTATTGCCGAAATGCTCTTTGATTGCCATAAATTCCGCATAGTCTTCCAGCCAAGTGCGGTTGTTTTTTTCAAAGTTTTTAAATTCGTCTTGGCGTTTCTTATCGGCAAGGAAATGTTTGACGGCGATTTCTAAAATTGGACGGCGAGCATAAAAAATGCGCTCGTAGTCCACTTTTGTCGGATCATCACCAAAATTAACCGAAGCATAATCCGTTTCTTGCAATAAACCCATTTCGGTTAGTAAAGCAAAATCAATTAAATGTGTGTTACCTGCAATAGCAGAGAAGGATTGATAAGGGGAATCACCGTAGCTGGTGGTGGTTAATGGAAGGATTTGCCAATAGCTTTGTTTTGTTTCAACTAAAAAATCCACAAAATCATAAGCGGGTTGCCCAAAGCTACCAATTCCAAATGCATTAGGTAATGAGGTGATGTGCATTAAAACACCACTTGACCGAGTAAGCATAATTTTTCCCTTCAGAAGTAAAAGTTGCAGAGATTTTAATCTAAATTTTATTTTACGCAACAACTTTTACGTAAAACTTTAAACCTTATCGTAAAAGTGTGATCTTAATCACAAAAACTATACGTATAAGGATAAAGATTTGTGTTATTCTATTGAATATTTGAAGTGAGGGAATGAAAGTAAAAAATGGAGTGAAAAAGTGAGTAAATACAAAGCGGTTTATAACGATATAAAAAGCAAAATAACCGATGGAATTTTACCTTCTAAGCAAGAATTACCCAGTGAAAGTGAGCTTATGCAAGAATATGGTTTTTCTAAAGATACCATTCGTAAAGCTCTTTCTCTGCTTGAAATGGACGGTTACATAAAAAAGCAACAAGGTCGCACTTCTATTGTTCTTGAACATAATTTATCAACGCCTCAACAGCTTTCTGAAATCAAAACCGTTGGCGAACTGAATCGTCCTTTAACCCATCAAGTAAAAACAACCTTAACCAGTTTGTATATTGTGCAAGGGGAAGAGGAATTAATGCAGATCTTTAACGTAAATGATCAAATTGATTTTTACCGTATAGGTCGTGTTCGTGAAATTGACGGGGATGCGGTGGAATATGAAGTTTCCTATTTTGATCGTCGTATTGTTCCTTTTATTAATCGTGAGATTGCGGAACACTCCATTTATCACTATTTAGAAAGTGAACTAGGTCTAAAAATTAGTTATTCACAGCGTGAAATAGTGTTTCGTTATGCCAATGAAGAAGAAAAAAGCACCATGGATCTCGGTGAATATAATATGGTTGTGAATGTTACCAGCACCACTTATTTAGCTGATGGACGACCATTTCAGTACGGTAGCATTAGTTATCGTCCCGATAAAATTACCTTTGCTTCCACTGCGAAGCGACATGTTTGAAAAAAGAGAACTTTTCCGTATTTTGTTGAATAAAACTCTTTTAAAAACGACCGCACTTTTCTCTTTCGAAAAACAAAAAAAGCTGAACCTCTCTTGAGATTCAGCTTTTCTTTTACCTGTGAACGACTATCTGTGAATTAGGCTAATTCCGCACGTAATTTTTTCGTGACATCAACCATCACTTTTAATGCGGCGATGGTTTCTGGCCAACCACGCGTTTTTAATCCACAGTCTGGGTTCACCCATAAACGTTCTTTCGGCACCACTTGTAATGCTTTGCGAAGAAGATGTTCAATTTCTTCTGCTGCAGGTACGCGTGGACTATGAATGTCATATACACCTGGACCAATATCATTCGGGTATTTGAAATCACCGAAAGCGGTAAGCAATTCCATGTCGGAACGGGAGGTTTCGATGGTGATCACGTCAGCATCTAGGGCGGCAATGGCCGGTAAAATATCGTTAAATTCGGAATAACACATGTGTGTGTGAATTTGCGTATCATCTTTACAACCCATTGAACTTAAACGGAAAGCTTCGCCTGCCCATTGTAAATAAGCGTCCCAATCGGCACGTTTGAGCGGTAAGCCTTCGCGGATAGCCGGTTCGTCAATTTGGATCACTTTAATGCCTGCTTTTTCTAAATCTAACACTTCATCGGAAAGCGCCACTGCAATTTGTTTACACACCGTGGAACGTGGAATGTCGTTACGCACGAAAGACCATTGTAAAATCGTTACCGGGCCGGTCAGCATGCCTTTCATCACTTTGTTGGTAAGGCTTTGGGCATATTGCGACCAACGTACGGTCATCGGTTCCGGACGGGTCACATCACCGTAAATGACCGGTGGTTTGACGCAGCGGGAACCGTAACTTTGTACCCAACCGAATTTGGTAAACGCAAACCCATCGAGCAATTCGCCGAAGTATTCCACCATGTCGTTACGCTCCGCTTCGCCGTGTACTAACACGTCTAAATCCAATTTTTCTTGCTCACGCACCACGAATTCAATTTCTTTTTTCATTGCCGCTTCGTAATCTGCCAAGCTGAGATCGCCTTTTTTGAAGGCGGCACGGGCATGACGAATTTCCGTAGTTTGCGGGAAAGAGCCGATATTGGTGGTTGGCAGCAACGGTAGATTTAACCACGCATTTTGTAACTTAATCCGTTCCGTAAATGGCGATTTACGTTGATCGGCATTTTTCGGCAGATTTGCCAAACGTTCCGCCACACAAGTGCGGTGGATTTGGCGCGAGTTTTTGCGTGCGTCAGCTGCTGCTTGGCTAGCATCAAGATCTGCTTGCACAGCTGCTCTGCCTTGCTCAAGTGCGGTCTTAATGACGCGTAATTCTTGAATTTTTTGCAAGGTGAACGCTAACCATTGATAAAGTTCCGGCTTGTTGGCTTGCAGTTGGGTTTCCACCGCCAAATCATAAGGCGTATGGAGTAGGGAACAGCTTGGTGCAATCCATAAATGCTCGCCTAATTTTGCTTTTAGTGGTTCAACCACATCTAACACTTGGTTTAAGTTCGCACGCCAGATATTACGTCCGTCAATCACGCCTACAGAAAGGATTTTGTCGTAATCGGCAAAGGCGGAAAGTTGTTCCTGTGCACGTACCAAATCAATGTGAAGACCGGCTACCGGTAAGGCTTTTAATAAATCAGCGTGTTCCGCCACGGAACCGAAATACGTGGCAAGCAAGAGTTTGGCGTTGACTTGTGCAGCAAAAGTGGCGTAGACCGCTTTATAAGCGGCAATCCATTCTGCCGGTAAATCAAGGGTTAAGGCAGGTTCATCAATTTGAATGTATTCCACGCCTTCAGCGGTTAACGCGTTTAAAATGTCCACATAAACCGGCACGAGTTTGTTTAACAAATCGAAACGATTAAATGCGGCACCTTTTTCTTTCCCTAACCAAAGGAAGGTTAATGGGCCAACGATGGTGGGTTTTACATTGTGACCAAGGGCCTTGGCTTCACGGATTTGTTGCACATAGTGCGCCGGGTTGGCTTTAAATTGAGTGTCCTTGTGGAATTCAGGCACAAGATAGTGATAGTTGGTGTCGAACCATTTGGTCATTTCAATGGCGAATTGTGTTTTGTTGCCGCGTGCCAATTGGAAATATTGATCCAAGGTTAAGTTTTGGCTGTCGAAACCAAAGCGCGCAGGAATGGCGCCTGTTGCCACTTGCAAATCTAAAATATGATCGTAGAAAGTGAAGTCAGCAACCGCCACGAAATCCGCATTCGCATTGGCTTGATGCAGCCAGTTAATTTCACGCAATTTTTTTGCAATGTCTAATAAATCGGCTTCGGCGATTTCACCGCGCCAGTAACGTTCTTGGGCAAATTTGAGTTCACGCTTGGCACCTACACGCGGGAAGCCTGCTAAATGAAATATTGTCATCATAATTCCTTGTTTTGTGTTAAATGATTTAGACGGCTAAACGTCTGTACGTGTGTAGAATGAAGGAATTAGGATTATTATGCAAATTAATAATTTTCCGTATTTTTATGAATAATTTTAATGATGTTGTTCCTATTAGTTTAAGAATATGAAGAATTCGGGCTTTGTGCGGTGTAAAATCAGTATTTAACTCAGGTTTATTTATCTTAGGTTTATTTATCTTAGGTTTATTTATCTGTCCAACTTTTGGGGTACAGAACAATATTAAAACAAACTATAATATAGGCAAAGTAACAAAAATGAGGCAACAAATGATTCCGATGTTAGGCATTACCGGTTATAGCGGTAGTGGCAAGACCACTTTATTGGAAAAATTGGTACCGCTTTTGATTGAGCGGGGAGCAAAGGTGGCGGTGATTAAACACAGCCATCATAATGCTCAGGTGGATAAAGCGGGGAAAGATAGTTGGCGGATGAAAGAGGCCGGAGCCGGTCAGGTGATCATGGCTTGTGATGAACGCTGGGCATTAATGACGGAAACTCCTGCTGCCCCAGCGGATTTATATTATTTGAGTGCACAATTTGACCCGAAACTGACGGATTTGATTTTAGTGGAAGGTTTTAAGGAGGAGCCGATTGATAAGATTTTGTTACATCGCAGGGAAATGACAAAGCCATTGCCCGAGCCGGATAGTCAAGTGTTAGCATTGGCAACGGATTATTTTGTGCAAACGGATAAAGTGCAGTTAAATATTAACGATATTTCATCTATTGCCGATTTTATTATGCAATGGTATCGGCAAAAGTGCGGTCAGATTTAAGCGAGTTTTATGAGTCAAGCCAAAAAACACCGTTCGTTAGCCTGGATTGCCGCCACGGCATTTTTTATGCAATCGCTGGATGCGACCATTTTAAATACCGCATTGCCTGCGATTTCGGTAGATCTGCATCAATCCCCGTTAGAAATGCAAATGGCGGTGATTAGTTATGCGTTGACGGTTGCGTTATTTATTCCGATGAGCGGTTGGCTGGCGGATAAACACGGTACATTGAAAATTTTTCGTCTGGCGGTGGGGCTATTTGTTTTAGGATCGGTATTTTGCGCGATGTCTTATTCGCTAAATATGCTGGTTGCTTCGCGTGTTGTACAAGGCTTCGGTGGTGCCCTGATGATGCCGGTGGCGCGGTTGGCGATTATTCGCACTATCCCAAAAAATCAATTGTTGCCGATTTGGAATACGATGGCAATGGCTGGATTAACCGGACCGATTATTGGACCTGTACTGGGCGGATGGTTGGTAACTTACGCCACTTGGCATTGGATTTTTCTGATTAATATTCCCATCGGTTTGGCGGGTATTTGGCTTGCTGTCCGTTTTATGCCTAACGTAACAGGGAAAAATAGGCATTTGGATTGGGCAGGCTTTTTCCTATTTGGTGGTGGTTTAGTTGGGGTGACGTTGGGTTTAGACCTCGTCAGTGAAGTACATGCCGATAAGTTCAGTGCATTAGTTATTTTATCCGTTGGTATATTGTTTTTGGTTGGTTATTATTTGCATGCCAAGAAGGTAGTTAATGCGCTTATTCCACTTTCTCTGTTTGACGTACGTACTTTCAGTATCGGCAGTTTTGCCAATTTAATGGTGCGTTTATGCGCCTCCGGTGTGCCGTTTTTACTACCATTAATGTTACAGGTAGCCTTTCATTACGAAGCCAACCAAGCAGGCTGGATGATTGCACCAATCGCGATTGGTTCTTTGCTCACTAAACCTTTCACGGGAAAATTGCTTACTAAACTAGGATATAAAACAACCTTAATTTTGACCGCTCTTTGTATGACATTGCTTGTTGCAATGATGTCTTTCCTACATGCCGATACGCCATTGGCATTACATATTTTGCTGGTGGGCTGTTATGGTGTTTGTCTGTCGATTATGTTTACTTCCGTTAATACATTGACGGTTTCCGAACTTGACGAACATAATGCCAGTGCGGGTTCGACTATGCTCAGTGTTGTGCAGCAGGTGGGAATCGGGTTAGGTATTGCCATTTCTGCCGTCATCTTAAACGGCTACCGCTATTTCATCGGCGATACAGGTGAGGAACTTCAACAAGCCTTTAGTTACACCTTCCTCACATCTACCATATTCGGCATTCTCCTCATTTTAGTTCTGGCTAAACTGAACAAATATGATGGTGAGCATTTGCATAAACGTTAAATATAAAAAAATCCTGCCGAAGCAGGATTTTTTGTGTTCTTCAAGTTAGCCTTGTGAAGAAATGCGTTTCATGTCCGTCATATAACCGCGTAGTTCTTGCCCGATGTATTCGATCGGGTGGTTGCGAATAGCGTCGTTGACGTCGCGCAGTGTAATATTGTCGATTTCTACACTTGGAGTCGGTTCGCCTAAATCACCACGCTGTAAGTTAGGGATGATTTCTTTGGCTAAAATCGGTGTTGCTACATTAGCAAATAAGTAGTTACCATATTCTGCCGTGTCGGAAATGACCACATTCATTTCATATAAACGTTTACGCGCAATTGTGTTAGCGATTAACGGTAGTTCATGCAATGATTCATAGTAAGCGGATTCTTCGTAAATACCGCTGGCTACCATAGTATCAAACGATAATTCCACTCCAGCCTTCACCATTGCTACCATTAGCACGCCGTTATCGAAATATTCCTGTTCGCTAATTTTAATACCATCAGCTTTCGGTGCGTTTTCAAAGGCGGTTTTACCGGTTTCTTCACGCCATTTCAACAAATTGGCATCGCCGTTTGCCCAGTCCGCCATCATAGTTGCGGAGAATTCACCACTGATAATGTCGTCCATGTGTTTTTGGAACAAGAATTCCAGTTTTTCCTTAATTTGCTCGGAGAGTTCAAAGGCACGCAGTTTTGCGCTGTTAGACAAGCGATCCATCATCAGTGTGATACCGCCCTGTTTTAAGGCTTCAGTGATGGTTTCCCAGCCATATTGAATCAGTTTGCCCGCATACGCCGGATCTTTGCCATCGGCGATCAGTTTGTCGTAGCATACGATGGAACCTGCCTGCAACATACCGCATAAAATGGTTTGCTCGCCCATTAAGTCGGATTTTACTTCCGCAACGAAAGAAGATTCCAGTACACCGGCGCGATGACCTCCGGTTGCGGCTGCCCAAGCTTTAGCAATAGCTAATCCCTCGCCTTTCGGATCGTTTTCAGGGTGTACTGCAATTAATGTTGGCACACCGAAACCGCGTTTGTATTCTTCACGCACTTCGGTTCCCGGACATTTCGGAGCCACCATAACTACCGTGATATCAGGACGAATTTTCTCGCCTACTTCCACAATATTCAAACCATGGGAATAACCTAATGCGGCACCTTGCTTCATTAATGGCATAACATCTGCCACTACCTTGCTGTGTTGTTTATCCGGCGTTAAATTAACGACTAAATCTGCAGTCGGAATCAACTCTTGATAAGTGCCGACTTTAAAGCCATTTTCTGTGGCGCGAGTAAAAGATGCACGTTTTTGCGCAATGGCTTCCGGACGCAGGGCATAACTGATATCTAAGCCGCTGTCACGCATATTTAGCCCCTGATTCAAGCCTTGCGCTCCGCAACCGACAATCACGATTTTTTTACCTTTCAAAAAATTCGCTTCATCGGCGAATTCATCACGGCTCATAAAACGGCAACGACCAAGTTGGTCAAGTTGCTGACGTAAGTTTAATGTGTTGAAATAATTAGCCATTTTGTTTTCCTTGAGTATTTAACCATTTAGGTTTGATAAAAGTTAAGTTTATTATACGCGCTTTTGTTGTTGCGTAAATTGATATTATCAATATCTTATATTGCATTTTGTGCAATTACATGTGTGAGGATGATTAAGAATTATGATTCTATAGTGCTATATTGGTTTACAAAAAATAAAAAAATGTGACAATAACCGCTTAATTTTGGGCTCAGAAATCAGATCATGGCACTCATTGAATATCATCCTCCCTGTGAACCTTGGCTTGATATCGTTTATCACGATAATCATATTATGGCTGTGAATAAGCCGAGCGGATTACTATCCGTACCGGGTAATCAGCCGCAATATTATGATAGTGTGATGTCGCGAATTAAGGATAAATACGGTTTTTGCGAACCGGCACACCGCTTAGATATGGCAACCAGCGGAATTTTGCTGTTTGCACTGAGTAAAGTGGCGGATCGAGAATTGAAACGGCAATTCCGTGAACGGGAACCGAAAAAATATTATCAGGCACTGGTTTGGGGGCATTTGGCGGAAGATAGTGGCAGAGTTGATTTACCGTTGATTTGCGATTGGGAAAACCGCCCTCGCCAGAAAATTTGCTTTGAACGTGGAAAAAGAGCGGTCACTTTTTTCGATGTTTTAGAACGTCTACCGAATAATGTTACACGGGTTAAACTTACGCCGATTACGGGGCGTTCTCATCAACTGCGTTTGCATATGCTTGCCCTTGGTCATCCGATTTTGGGTGATAAATTTTATGCTCCGCCATACGCCAAAGCACTTGCTCCACGTCTATGTTTGCATGCCGAAAGCTTGCAAATCGCCCATCCGTTAACCGGCGAGATAATGACCTTTACATGCAAGGCGGAATTTTAGTGAACGGACTCAGGCAATTATGCCTGTGAGGGAAAACAGTCTCTACTATTTTGTTATTCCTAAAAGCATAAAAAGTACGGTAGGTTTTTTTCATATCTCATAAAAAACGGCTTTCTTACGAAAGCCGTTACATTAAGGTGCTAAATTAATTTACCGCCAGAAGAAGTAGGCAACGGTTGCAATAATAAGGACACAAACAATATTAAGCACCAGTCCCACTCTAACCATTTCGCTTTGTTTAACCTGTCCTGTACCAAAAACAATCGCGTTTGGCGGTGTAGCAACCGGTAACATAAACGCACAAGATGCACCTAGACCGATGATTAATGCCAGACCTAACGGAGCAACATTCAAAGCCTGTGCAATAGAAATAAAGATCGGCACTAATAATGCAGCACTTGCGGTATTTGAGGTAAATTCGGTTAAGAAAATAATAAAGGTGGCAACAATCAAACCGATAATGTATAAGTGTCCTCCTTCAATCAGGAATACGATACCGTCAGCCATGATTTTGCTGGCACCCGAATTTTTCAGTACTTCACTAAGGGTTAAGCCACCCCCGAACAATAACAATACGCCCCATTCGGTGTTATCTTGAATTTGTTTCCATGATGCCACTCCGGCAACCGCAATTAATACTGCCGCCAAAAGAGCGATGACACTGTCAAAACTGCCGATATTTTTACTTAATCCCAAAATGGATGACAACATGCCATTGAGCTGTTTACTGAAAATCCAAGATATTGCAACTACAGCAAAAATGACCAATGTCGTAATACGCTGACGGTTCATTTCTATTTTTTCTACCTGTAACTCAAAATTTACTTTTAAGTTCGGTTTAAGCATTACATACAGCGATGCAACCATTAATGGTAGGAGAATAATCATAATTGGCAAACCGTACCATAACCAATCGGCGAAAGTTAAATGAAGCTGGGTTGCCACAATATTGTTCGGAGGGCTACCGACTAAGGTTCCCATCCCGCCGATGCTCGCGCTGTAAGCAATACCGAGCAGCACGAAAGCATAGGTATTATGTTCTTTTTCCTTATCCAGTTTACTCAATACGCCCATTGCCAAAGGCAACATCATTGCGGCTGTTGCAGTATTACTAACCCACATTGAAAGGAATGCAGTGACAGCAAATAAGTACATAACCGCTATAAACAAATTGCCTTTGGCAAGTGTCATAATGCGGTTGGCTATCATGCTGTCTAATTTCTGAATATGCAGCCCGGTCGCCAAAGCAAACCCACCGAAGAATAAGAAAATATTCGGATCTGCAAAAGCCACTAGTGCTTCTTTAGTTGAAACTAATCCTAAACCGATGGCCAATAGCGGAACTATCAGTGCGGTAACGGTGACATGTAATGCTTCCGTCAACCATAACACCGCAACAAAAGCTAATAATGCCAAGCCTTTATTGGCTTTTGGATCGAAAGGAAGAACTGCGAGTAAAATAAAAAACAGTACAATATCCAACAGCAAAATGATGGCTTTCGGATTCATACTTTTTTTGACTTCAGGAGTGAGATCCATAGAATTGTCCTTTTTTAACAAGGGATGAATAATTTTAAGTTATCATTTTGTTAATAAAAAGCAACATAATTTTTATGGTTTTGTGATCCGTGTCAGAAAAATTCTTACAA
>CAJPST010000006.1 GCA_905373425.1 uncultured Mesocricetibacter sp. | reverse complement strand
TAAGAGAACCATGCCCCCGCTTTGTTTACCAATTTGTGTTTTACGCCGAGTTCGATTAGTTCTCCGTTTTTAGAAATACCTTCACCGTAAAGAATTTGGAAATCGACCTGACGGAATGGTGCGGCAAGTTTGTTTTTCACAACTTTTACCCGAGTTTCGTTACCAATCTGTTCTTCACCGTCTTTCACCGCACCGACGCGACGAATATCTAAACGTACCGAAGAATAGAACTTCAATGCGTTACCGCCGGTAGTCGTTTCTGGGTTGCCGAACATAACTCCGATTTTCATTCGAATCTGGTTAATAAATACGACTAAACAATTGGCATTTTTGATTTGTCCGGTTAATTTACGTAGCGCTTGTGACATTAAACGCGCTTGTAAACCGACGTGGGAATCTCCCATATCTCCTTCAATTTCTGCTTTTGGCGTTAAAGCAGCAACCGAGTCTACAATAATCACATCGATCGCTCCTGAGCGCACTAACGCATCACAAATTTCTAATGCTTGTTCGCCGTTATCCGGTTGAGAAACGAATAATTCTTTAACATCTACTCCTAATTTGGCCGCATAAATAGGATCAAGTGCATGCTCCGCATCAATAAAAGCACAGACTTTACCTGCCTTTTGTGCCTGAGCGATAACAGATAGGGTTAAGGTCGTTTTCCCTGAGGATTCAGGCCCGAAAATTTCGACAATCCGTCCCATAGGCAAACCACCAATTCCCAATGCCACATCTAAACCGATGGAACCGGTGGAAATGGTTTCTACATCCATATCAGGCTTGTCACCTAATTTCATCAACGCGCCTTTACCGAATTGCTTTTCAATTTGTCCCAATGCGGCAGCCAATGCCTTGTCTTTTTCTTCTTTTGTTGCCATTTTTAGCCTCTGTTAGCATTTACTATTCCTGTTTAACAGGATTTATATGAGAATTTAAACATATGTTACATGGTATAATATACAGTTTCAAGTAAAATTTGTATCTTTAATGTAAAAATGTGATCTTTATTCCGATATGAAAACTCTTATCTTATAAAATTAGGGTTACTAAGATAGAACTTTGCAGCAGACCTACTTTTACCAAACTTGAAAATATAGCATTTGATGTGAAACTATACATTGTAAAAAAAGCTAAAATTCGACCGCACTTTGATCGCCCGTAAGTTCAGAGTTAATACGCAGGTGTTTTATGTATAGTCAAACGGATTATAAATTGTATTTTTTCTGTAAATGAAAATTTACTAAACTTTTCAAATCGTTATTTGCGATTACATTGATTATTCACTAGAATACCACAATCGCGATATGTTAAACGCATTATTGGCGCAATATGACGATTGTGATGAAATCTATCTGTTCAACGTAATGAACAGGCTACTGCATAATTTGTATAACTTTTTTGATTGAATTTATCAGTATGTGATCTATCTCAATTTTTTTCCTATCTAAAATCGGTATGATAGCGTTACTTATTACTTAGTGAGGTAAACCAATGACGGAAAAAGAACTCTTTCTTGAAGGTGTCAACCTGATGATTTCAGGAATGGGATTTGTAATGGTTTTTTTGCTCCTGTTGATCGGAGCGATTGACACGATGTCAAAATTTATTAACCGTTTTCTTTCCCGCACCGAACTCCAACCGGAACAACTCAAATCAACAACCGCTGCCACTGAAGACGATTTGGAACGTTTGCGTCCCGTTATTGTTGCAGCAATCGCTCATTATCGTCGTTCCAAGGGCTTAAGTTAATTTATTAAGGATAAGAAAATTATGGCTAAACAAATTAAAGTTACCGATGTTGTACTTCGTGATGCTCATCAATCTCTTTTTGCTACCCGCATGCGTCTGGATGATATGTTACCAATTGCAGCAGAACTAGATAAGATAGGCTATTGGTCGCTGGAAGCTTGGGGCGGTGCGACATTTGATTCTTGTATCCGTTTTTTAGGAGAAGACCCGTGGGTTCGTCTACGCGAATTAAAACAAGCTATTCCGAATACTCCTCTACAAATGTTACTACGGGGTCAAAACCTGTTGGGATATCGTCATTATGCAGATGATGTAGTGGATCGTTTTGTAGAGCGTAGTGTAGCAAACGGGATGAGCGTATTCCGTGTATTTGATGCGATGAACGACCCACGTAATATGCAGGCAGCATTACAAGCGGTACGCAAACAAGGTGCTCATGCACAAGGTACTTTAAGTTATACCACCAGCCCGGTTCACACTTTAGACACTTGGCTGGATGTGACCGAACAGTTACTGGAAATCGGCGTAGACAGCTTGGTTATTAAAGATATGTCGGGTATTTTAACGCCTGTAGCAGCATATGAGTTAGTCAACGAAATTAAAAAACGCTACGACGTTCAATTACATTTGCACTGTCACGCCACGACAGGTATGTCTGAGATGTCATTATTAAAAGCCATTGAAGCGGGCGTAGATGGCGTGGATACGGCAATTTCTTCCATGTCCGGTACGTACGGTCATCCATCCACAGAATCGATTGTTGCCACTTTACAAGACACATCTTACGATACGGGATTGGATATTCTGGCGTTAGAAAAAATTGCCTCTTATTTCCGCAGTGTACGTAAAAAATATGCAAAATTTGAAGGACAATTGCGTGGTACTGATAGCCGTATTTTGGTTGCTCAAGTGCCGGGCGGTATGTTGACCAATCTTGAAAGCCAATTAAAACAGCAAAACGCGTCCGATAAATTAGATGCAGTGTTAGAAGAAATTCCGTTAGTACGTGAAGATTTGGGTTTTATTCCGCTGGTTACGCCGACTTCTCAAATCGTCGGTACACAAGCAGTAATTAATGTGTTAATGGGTGAGCGTTACAAAACCATTGCAAAAGAAACCGCAGGTATTCTGAAAGGCGAATACGGTCGTACGCCTGCGCCTGTTAATGCGAAACTGCAAGCCCGCGTGTTAGAAGGTGGCGAGCCGATAACCGATCGTCCGGCGGATCATATTGAGCCTGAAATGGCACGCTTGGAAGCTGAGGTTAAACAACAGGCTGCGGAAAAAGGCATTAAATTGGCGGATAATGCGATTGATGATGTATTAATTGTTGCTCTGTTCCCACAAGTCGGTTGGAAGTTCCTTGAAAACCGTGGTAATCCTGATGCCTTTGAACCTGCACCGGGTATGGAAAAACCAGTTGAGAAAACGGCAGAAAAACCAACCGCACTTTCAGCACCGGCACAAAGTGGTTCAGCAGTTTATACTGTCGAACTGGAAGGCAAAGCCTTTGTGGTGAAAGTCAGCGAAGGTGGCGATGTGACCAATATCGCTCCGGTTGCGGCTTCTGCACCACAACCTGCACCGGCCGCTACGCCAAGTGCCGCTCCGGTAAGCGGTGGCACACCGGTAACTGCTCCAATGACCGGAAATGTCTGGAAAGTTGTAGCGACCGAAGGACAAAAAGTCAATGCCGGTGATGTGTTGTTGATTTTGGAAGCCATGAAAATGGAAACTGAAATTCGTGCGGCACAAGCAGGTACGGTACGAGGCATTACAATTAAAGCGGGCGACAGCGTAGCCGTAGGTGACACCCTAATGACATTAGTCTAAGGCGGTAATATGGAAAGTCTTAAATCTTTATGGTACGGGTCGGGTGCGGCAAACCTTGAGTTGGGACAAGGCATAATGTTGCTTGTCAGTCTCGTTTTGCTGTGGCTTGCTATTGCCCGTAAATTTGAACCCTTATTGCTGCTTCCGATCGGTTTTGGAGGATTATTATCCAATATCCCTGAAGCCGGAATGGCAATGAGTGCATTGGAAAATTTACTGCACCTCGGTACACCCGAACAGATTGCCATTATCGCACAGAAGGCTTATACGGTTGCTGATCCTGCGGTTTTAAAATCGGCAATTAATGCCTTTACGCCGTCTAAAATTGCAGAACTGGAGTCCATTGCTGTCGATTTGGGGTATTCTCCGGGAATTTTGGCATTGTTTTATAAAGTTGCAATTGGATATGGCATTGCTCCGTTAGTCATTTTTATGGGTGTAGGCGCAATGACGGATTTTGGTCCGTTAATTGCCAATCCCAAAACCTTATTGCTTGGCGCCGCTGCACAATTCGGTATTTTTGCAACGGTGTTGGGAGCATTGGGATTAAACTGGCTAGGCTATATCAGTTTCACTTTACCGCAAGCCGCGTCAATCGGAATTATCGGTGGGGCTGACGGTCCGACGGCAATTTACTTAACCAGTAAACTCGCCCCAGAGTTATTAGGTGCGATTGCTGTTGCCGCTTATTCTTATATGGCATTGGTTCCGTTGATTCAACCGCCAATTATGAAAATGTTAACCACACAGGAAGAGCGTAAAATCCGTATGGTACAACTACGTACCGTAAGTAATCGTGAAAAAATCATGTTTCCGATTATTTTATTGTTGTTAGTCGGATTATTATTGCCTGACGCCGCACCACTATTGGGTATGTTCTGCTTAGGGAATTTAATGCGCGTTAGTGGTGTAGTTGAGCGTTTGAGCGACACTACACAAAATGCGCTAATTAACATCGTGACAATTGTTCTTGGGCTTTCTGTCGGTTCAAAATTAATTGCGGATAAATTCCTGCAACCACAAACTCTCGGGATCTTACTGCTAGGTGTGATTGCTTTCGGCATCGGTACGGCAAGCGGGGTGATTATGGCGAAGCTGATGAATAAATTTAGCAAAAACAAAATCAATCCGCTCATCGGATCCGCCGGAGTGTCCGCAGTGCCTATGGCAGCACGGGTTTCCAATAAAGTGGGTTTAGAAGCGGATCACCAAAACTTCCTGTTGATGCATGCAATGGGGCCGAATGTAGCGGGTGTTATTGGTTCGGCAATTGCTGCCGGTGTAATGTTAAAATATGTTTCTGCCATGTTGTAATTGATTTAAAAACGCACTAAAACAAAACCGCACTTTGAGCTGCAAATCTTTTAGATTTAACTTACTCAAAGTGCGGTTGTTTTTTATGTGTTTTCGCTGCGGCGGTTACAACAGTTTGCTTAGATTATAGCCCTTTCAGTCGTTGATAGAGTTCGGCAAATTTTTGTCGTTTCTCAGCATAGAATGCCGTTTGTTTTGGGTTTGGCTGATAGACGGCCTCTAGAGATAGCGGTTGACAGAAATTGGCTATGTCTTCATTCGGATTTAACGCAATCTGTGCCAATTTAGCCGCACCTAAAGCCGGTCCGACATCGCCACCGGTGCGATATTCAAAGGTACGACCGCTGATATCGGCGAGTAACTGACGCCAATAGGCGCTTTTTGCTCCGCCACCGATAAGAGCGATATTATCTGCAGTTACGCCTGTTTCATGTAGCACATCAATACCTTCGGCAAGGGCAAAACTGACACCTTCTACCACGGCTTTTGCCATTGTTTCGGCGTTGTCGTTATGGCTTAATCCCCAAAATACACCTTTAGCGTAGGCATCGTTATGCGGTGTGCGTTCGCCGGATAAATAAGGCAAGAAAATCACCTCAGAATTGACCGCACTTTTTTCGATTTTATGGAACAGTGTAGGAATATCCGCAATACCGAGCGATTTTTGTGCCCAATCTACTGCTGAAGCCGCACTAAGCATTACCGACATTAAATGCCAGCGGTTTGGTAACGCATGACAGAAGCTATGCACGGCTTTTTGCGGATTGGCAGTGAACTTATCGCTGACCACGAAATACACGCCTGATGTGCCGAGTGAGAGCATTGCTTGTCCCGCCTGATATAGACCGATTCCGATTGCGCCGGCCGCATTATCACCGCCACCCGCGACAACCGGCACTTCATTGATTTTCCAGCTTTTTGCCAATTCTTTGCGTACATAACCGGTTATTTGATTACCTTCAAATAACCGTGGCATATTGCTTTCGTCCAGCCTACAAGCGTTAAGCAAGGATTTATCCCAAGTTCGTTTGGCCACATCCAGCCACATCGTTCCTGAGGCATCAGACATATCGGAAGCGTATTCCCCTGTTATCAGTAGACGCAAATAATCTTTTGGCAGCAATACTTTACTGACTTTCTCCGCGATGGTCGGTTCATGTGAATCCACCCATTTGAATTTTGGAGCTGTGAACCCGGGCATCATTAAATTACCGGTAATTTCACGGGAATTTGGCACCAGCTCTTCCAATTCGACACATTCCTGTGCGCTACGGCCATCGTTCCATAAAATTGCCGGACGCAGGATGTTATCTTGTTTATCTAACAAAGTCGCACCGTGCATTTGCCCGGTTAAGCCAATGGCTTTTACTGCACTAAGATCATGCTGAGATGATAACGCCAGCATTGCTTTATTGGTTGCCTGCCACCAGTCTTGCGGATCTTGTTCAGACCAAAGTGGATGTGGGCGAGAAATAGGCAATGATTGTTGCGTTGTAGCGATGATTTGTTGTTCTTCATTAAGTAAGACCACCTTTACACCTGATGTGCCGAGATCGATACCGATGTACATGGGAACTCCTTTTGTGTTGTGCTGTTTGAGTTGAAAGCCGATTCTGCCACTATACTTTGCTTTCCGATTGCTGTCACTTTTCTTTACTTGGCACAGAAAAGTAACCAAAAGGAAGCGGCTTTGTTTTACCTCGTTTCTTAAAAAGAAGAAAAACGGGTTGGCATATTATTTGAAATATAAAAGTGCGGTTAGTTTTAAAACAGTTTTACAAAACAGTGAAAAAAGTAACCGCTCTTTTATAAAATTTAGATAATAAACGCCCGTTGTAAATGCCCTCTTTTTAGGCAAAGAGGGCAGTTTAGTCGAGTGATGTAAATATTTACCGATAAATATAGCTATTTACCAAATTTTCTAAATACTCTTGTTGGCCGGAAATCGGTTTAGGAACAATACCTGAAGTTTCGACAAATTTTGCTAAATCTTCCAGAGAGGATTTTCCGGTCAGAATATTTTTGCCAAATTCAGTGTTCCAGCCTGCATAGCGTTTATCTACCGCACTTTGCAATATATTATCTTTCAACATTTTTGCAGCGCGGATTAAGGACTGCGCCAGCACATCAATCGCACCGATATGTGCATGGAATAAATCATACGGATCAATACTTTGACGACGAATTTTAGCATCGAAGTTAAAACCTCCCGTGGTGAAACCGCCTGCTTTGAGGATTTCATAGATCACCAAGGTGTTTTCTTCCACACTGTTAGGGAATTGGTCGGTATCCCAACCACATTGCAAATCACCACGGTTGGCATCAATAGAACCGAAAATGCCCAGCGCCGTTGCAGTGGCGATTTCATGTTGGAAGGTGTGTCCTGCCAATGTAGCGTGATTGGCTTCAATGTTGACTTTAATTTCGTTTTCTAAACCGAATTGTTTTAGGAAACCATAAACAGTGGCAACATCGAAATCGTATTGATGCTTGGTTGGCTCTTGTGGTTTCGGTTCGATTAATAATGTGCCGTTGAAACCAATTTTATGTTTGTGTTCTACTACTAACTGCATGAAACGACCGATTTGGTCTCGTTCACGTTTTAAGTCGGTATTAAGCAAAGTTTCATAACCTTCCCGACCGCCCCATAATACATAGTTCTCACCGCCTAAGCGTTTGGTTGCGTTCATCGCCGTAAACACCTGAGCCGCGGCCCAAGCAAACACTTCCGGATTCGGATTAGTGGATGCGCCAGCCATATAGCGCGGATTGGTAAAGCAGTTTGCAGTGCCCCATAATAGTTTTACACCGGTTTGCGCTTGTTTTTGCTCTAGAATATCGACAATTGTATTGAAATTATTCAGATATTCTTTAAATGAATTACCTTCCGGAGCAACATCCACATCGTGAAAACAGTAATAAGGAATGCCTAACTTACTGAAAAATTCGAAGGCAATCTCGGCTTTTTGTTTCGCTCCGGCTAACGGGTCAGCGTTTTTCTGCCAGCTACGATCAAGTGATGCACCACCGAACATATCCGTTCCAGCCCAGCAGAAAGTGTGCCAGTAACATACTGCCAAACGTAAATGTCTGCCATGGTTTTACCCAAAATCACCTTATCGGCATCATAATATTTAAATGCAAACGGATTTGTGCTATCTGCACCTTCGTAGTTTACTTTTTCAATTTTGTCGAAATAGGTTGTCATTGCGGTCTCTCCTAAATAAAGTAAGTTCAACAGCATAATTGATGAAAATACGTTACTAGGCAATTATGTTATTTAGTTTTGTAATTAAGATAATTAATTATTGTGAAGCAGATCACAAAAAAATAATGAGAGGCGACATTTTAGATGGGTTAATAATCATGGTATTTAGCATCATAATAAGAATTGCCTCCCATGTTCAGATTAGTTGCTGAAAATAGGATTTATGCTCTATTCTGACTAACGGTATTTAAAGTATCCAAAGAAATCATATAATATATGAGGGTCAGCAATTGCTGTTTTAGTTTGCAATACGAACAATAATTCAATACACGAGTTTGTCAAAGTTCTCTACAGGAGTCTTATGTTGTTACCTATCTTCGCTATCATTGGCGGTTTATTGCTTTTAATTTGGTCGGCAGACCGTTTTGTAGATGGTGCAGCGGCAACAGCTCGCCATTTCGGCATGCCGCAGTTGTTAATTGGTATTGTGATTATCGGTTTTGGTACATCAGCGCCGGAAATGATTGTGTCGGCTCTTTCTGCTCTTAATGGCAATCCCGGCATTGCACTTGGTAACGCTTACGGCTCAAATATCACAAACATTGGGCTAATTTTAGGTTTAACTGCATTGGTGTTACCGTTAGCGGTAAATTCACAGGTGTTAAAACAAGAATTGCCAGTATTGATTTTTGTGACCGCACTTTCTGCTTTTTTGATTATGGATGGCGATGTATTACGCTTAGATGCGTGGATTTTACTTGGTATTTTCTTCATTTATATGGGCTGGACGATTTGGACCGGCTTAAGCAATCGTGATGATAGTTTAGTACATGATGTAAAAGAAGAATTGCAAGAGCAAGAGTATATGTCGCTTGCTAAGGCATTGATGTGGGTCGTGATTGGTTTAGCTTTATTAATGGGGAGTTCGCAGTTGCTGGTGTGGGGCGTAGTAGAAATTGCACATTACTTTGGCGTGAGCGATTTAGTGGTAGGCTTAACTATCGTGGCAGTTGGCACATCACTCCCTGAACTTGCGTCATCTATTGCCGCGGCCCGTAAAAATGAAGTAGATTTAGCCGTAGGCAATATTATCGGTTCCAACCTATTTAACACACTCGCTGTCGTGGGACTTGCCGGTGCAATCGCGCCTATGCAGATAGAGCAAGAAGTGTTTACGCGCGATATGCCGGTAATGTCCGTCTTAACAGTATTATTATTGGTTTTTGGTTTTGGCAAGAAAGGGCAAATTAATCGCGTTAAAGGTCTCATTCTTTTGCTGGCGTATATCGGCTACAACTTTTATCTGTTCAAAACAGCGATTTAATTTTGTGTTTGCCGGTTGTAATTCTGAGGTATGGATAAAGGCATTATTGTACCGGCAAAACAAAGAACTTACCTCAAGAAATCATTTCTAAAAGTGACTTAACCTCTTATAGTAAAAAGATTTAATCTTTTTACTAATATCCTAAATGTAGCCTTTGGCGTTCAAATAAAACAGATTTATGTGGCACAGATCACAAAAACCAAAAAACGTAATAGCGTTGTCAGATCTAATAATTGCATAAATCTTTGTAACCTTGGAAACTGTTTACAGAGTAAATTGATTGTAACTCTGAATACCATTCGCTTTAACTATTCGAGGTGTCACTATGAAATTTAAACCGTTTTTATTATCCGTTGTAGCAGCATTAACTCTGTTTGGCACGCAGGTGTCCGCGAAAGATTTAACTATCGGTATGTCAATTGACGATTTACGTCTGGAAAGATGGCAGAAAGACCGCGATATTTTTGTGAAAAAAGCAGAAAACTTGGGAGCAAAAGTGTTTGTTCAATCCGCAAACGGTGATGCTTCTGCGCAAATTTCCCAAATTGAAAATATGATTAATCGTAATGTGGATGTGTTAGTAATTATTCCGTTTAACGGTGAAGTGTTGGGGAATGTGATTGCTGAGGCGAAGAAAGAAGGTATTAAGGTGTTGGCTTACGATCGTTTGATTAATAACGCCGATATTGATTTTTACGTTTCCTTTGATAACGAAAAAGTGGGTGAATTACAAGCGAAAAGCGTGGTGGAAGCAAAACCGGAAGGAAATTATTTCTTAATGGGCGGTTCACCAGTTGATAACAATGCCAAACTTTTCCGTAAAGGCCAAATGAAAGTACTACAACCTTTGATTGATAGTGGAAAAATTAAAGTGGTGGGTGATCAATGGGTAGACTCTTGGTTGGCGGAAAAAGCTTTACAGATTATGGAAAACGCGCTAACCGCAAATAAAAATAATATTGATGCGGTTGTAGCGTCTAATGATGCGACTGCCGGCGGTGCTATTCAAGCATTAAGTGCGCAAGGATTATCGGGTAAAGTGGCTATTTCCGGTCAGGATGCCGATTTAGCAGCCATTAAACGCATTGTAGACGGCACGCAAACTATGACCGTATATAAACCAATTACAAAATTGGCTGATAAGGCGGCAGAAATTGCGGTGACATTAGGTAAAAATGAAAAACCAACGCCCAATGCCGAGCTGAATAACGGGTTGAAAAATGTACCATCCTACTTGTTAGATCCAATTGCGGTCAACAAAGACAATATCGACGATACCATTATTAAAGACGGCTTCCACACTAAGGATGCCATCTATAAATAATCCTATCGGTTTGTCATAAAGTGCGGTCGAAAAATCATTAGAAATTTGACCGCACTTTCCCTAGGAGGGCTTTGGTATGTCTCAACTGTTGTCCATGCAGAACATTACTAAAAAATTCGGTGATGTGACAGCATTAAACAATATTTCCATCTCGCTGGAAACGGGCGAAATTCTGTCTTTATGCGGTGAAAACGGTTCCGGTAAATCCACGCTAATGAAAGTGCTGTGCGGTATCTATCCCCATGGTGATTATGACGGTGAAATTTATTTTAGCGGTGAACGGCTGATTGCCAAAAATATTAAGGATACCGAAGATAAAGGGATTTCTATTATTCACCAAGAACTGACATTAGTGAAAAATATGTCGGTGCTGGAAAATATGTTTCTCGGCAACGAAATTACTAAGGCTGGCATTGCCGACGACAACGAAATGTACCTACGCTGTAAAACTATTTTACAACAAGTGCAGCTAAATATTGATCCAAATACCAAAGTAGGGGAGCTAGGATTAGGGCAGCAACAATTGGTGGAAATCGCCAAGGCACTGAATAAGCAAGTGCGACTGTTGGTGTTGGATGAACCTACTGCCTCATTGACGGAAAAAGAAACTGCTATTCTGCTCAATTTGGTCAAAGATCTAAAAGCACATAATATCGCCTGTATTTATATTTCTCACAAACTTAATGAAGTAAAAGCTATTTCCGACAGAATCTGCGTTATTCGTGACGGCGAGCATATTGGCACTCACCCAGCGGCAGGAATGAGCGAAGACGATATTATTACGATGATGGTGGGTCGTGAAATTACCTCGCTGTATCCACACGAAGAACATCACATTGGAGAAGAAATCCTACGGGTGGAAAATCTCACTGCATGGCACCCTATTAATACGCATATTAAACGGGTCAATAATGCCTCTTTCCGTTTACATAAAGGCGAAATCTTGGGCGTGGCCGGCTTAGTCGGTTCAGGCCGGACGGAAATGGCGCAATGTATTTTCGGTTCCTACATGGGGAAATATCAAGGGCAGATTTTTATCAACAACCACGCAGCAATTATTCGTAACTGTTCGGAGGCCATTGCACACAAACTTGTGATGGTGCCGGAAGACCGTAAGAAACACGGCATTATACCGATTATGGGAGTGGGTAAAAATATTACACTGTCTTCTCTACGGCAATTTTGTTTTGGTCGAACAGTGATCAATGAGGCATTGGAAGAAACCGTAATTAATCAATCCATTGAACAATTGAAAGTCAAAACCTCATCGCCGGAACTAGCAATCGGTCGACTTAGCGGTGGCAATCAACAAAAAGCTATTTTAGCAAAATCTCTGCTGTTGAAGCCGAAAATTCTGATTCTGGATGAACCAACACGCGGGATTGATGTGGGCGCAAAATATGAAATCTATAAATTAATTAATCAACTGGCACAAGAGGGAATGGCGGTTATTGTTATTTCGTCCGAATTGCCGGAAGTACTCGGCATCAGCGACCGAGTGTTGGTCATGCACCAAGGAGAAATTAAAGCGGATTTAATAAATCATAACCTGACACAAGAACAGGTAATGGAAGCGGCACTTAAGGAGTAACCTATGTCTAACAAGCTGAAATCAATTAATTTACAAGTCTATATTATGCTGATTGCCATTGTAGTAATTATGATTTTCTTTACCTTATTGACCGAAGGTGCCTACCTTAGTGCTAGAAATATATCTAATTTGCTTCGGCAGACTTCTATTACCGGTATTTTGGCTATTGGGATGGTATTTGTGATTATTTCTGCTGAAATCGATTTGTCGGTTGGTTCTCTGATGGGGTTACTCGGCGGATTTGCTGCCATTAGTAATGTATGGTGGGGGTGGCCGTTACCACTGACCATTCTCGTGACATTAATACTGGGGACTTTGTTCGGTACTTGGAACGGTTGGTGGGTGGCTTACCGTAAAGTGCCGTCTTTTATCGTTACATTAGCGGGTATGTTGGCTTTTCGTGGAATGTTAATCGGCATCACCAATGGCACTACCGTATCGCCTATTAGTGCCGACATGACATCTATTGGCCAGGGATATTTATCTGATGTTGTAGGAATGATTTTAGGTGTGGTGGCAGTTTGCTGTTTCATTTTATGGGGTAATTACCAGCGTACGGCTCGGAAAAATCTGAATCTACCGGTACCAACCTCCACCAAAGAGATAATGAAATACGGCATCTTTGCCATTTGTGTACTAGGCGCCATCTACCTACTGAATGATTATCGTGGCATTCCGTTTCCGGTATTAGTACTGGCGCTCTTAGCCGTGGTAGGTTTCTTCCTTTCGCGTAAAACCGCTTTCGGTCGTCATATTTATGCTATCGGTGGCAACATTGATGCTGCCCGTCTGTCAGGAATCGGTGTGGAAAAGGTCAAATTACTGATTTTTTCCATCAACGGATTAATGGTTGCTATTGCCGGTCTAATTCTCAGTGCTCGCTTGGGAGCGGGTGCTCCCTCTGCAGGGCAAAATGCCGAGCTGGATGCTATCGCTGCTTGTGTCATCGGTGGTGCCAGTTTGGCTGGTGGAATCGGCAGTGTATACGGCGTAGTGATTGGTGCGTTTATTATTGCCTTGTTGGATAACGGCATGAGTATGCTCGATGTTCCGACCTTTTGGCAATATATCGTTAAAGGCTCCATTTTGTTGCTCGCAGTGTGGGCGGATACGATGAGTAAGAAAAAAATGTGATGATTTATCTAAAAGTGCGGTCGGTTTTCTAGGCGTTTTTTAAACGTATCATTCTTAATTATGAAAATCAGTTATCTCATATAAGGAGAAATGATGAAAATTAATTTTGATAAACAGGTTGATCGAGTTGGGACGGATAGTGCCAAATGGGATATTCCCTGCTCGAAATATGGCTCCGATATTATTCCATTATCGGTCGCGGATATGGATCTTCCGGCACCACAGGAAGTTATTGAAGTATTAAACAAACGGAATCAATTAGGTGTATACGGATACACGATAATACCGGACGATTATTATTCAGTCGTTACGGCCTATTTCAAAAGACACTATGCCTATGATGTTTCCCCTGAAGAGATTGTCTTTTGCCCACGAATAATTCAAGCGATATCAATCTACATCAGGGAATTTACAACCGAGCACGATACTATTTGCTTATTTACACCTTCCTATTCGCCTATTCTTAATGCTGTATTGCTGAATAATCGAAAGTTGTCGCAATGTCCTTTAGTTTATCAAAATCAAGAATATCATATTGATTTTGAAAAATTAGAAGCTTGTTTTAGTTGTTCCGATGTGTTTATTCTCATATCCCCACACAATCCAACTGGGTTGGTTTTTACTATTCAGGATCTCAATCGAATAGCATCATTAGCGAAAAAGCACAATGTCTTTATTATTTCGGATGATATTCATGCAGATTTTGATTTTTCAGGAGAGAAACATCATATTATTTCCTCCGTTAGTAATTATGTAAAAGAAAACTCCATTATTTGCACTTCCCCATCAAAAACATTTAACTTAGCCGGTTTAGAAATCTCAAACTTAATTATTCATAATCAAACGATACGGCATAAATTTAACCGACTCTTGCAACAACTTGGCTTTCATAATCCTAATTATTTCGCTATTCCTGCTATCAAAACAGCGTATCAAAACTGTGATCTTTGGTTACATGAATTACAAAAATATATCTTTAAGAACAAACGGTTGGTTAAATGTTTCTTTGCAGAACACATCCCAGAACTGGAGGTCGTTAATACAACAGGAACCTATTTGCTTTGGGTTAATTATTCTCGCTTAGGTATCGATGAGCAAAGATTGAAATATTGGTTATTGCATTTATCGAAAATTGAAATGTCTTGGGGCAGTGACTTTGGTGAAGAAGGTAACACTTTCTTTAGAATGAATATTGCAGTACCGGCTCCCTGTTTAATTGCCTGTTTGGACAGGATGAAACAGGGTTTTATCTTGTTAAAAAAGGAAGGACTCTACTATGCAACACAACGACACGGAAATTAAAGTACCGACTTTAATACAAGCGCTATCTCCAATACTTGTTATGCTACTCTTATTGGGCTTAGGCTATGCGCTGTTTAATTTACCACCGGAACCGCTTATGGTGCTTTCTTGTGTTTTTTCGGGCTTCTTGGTGAAGTATTTAGGCTTTAGCTATAACGATATGTTAGATGCTATTGCTGGGAAAATAGCCAAAACTATGCCGGCGTTATTAATTTTAATCACTGTTGGCTTGCTTATCGGAACTTGGATCATCGGCGGCACAATTCCTATGATGATTTACTATGGTTTGAAGGTTATTGATCCTAAATTTTTATATATTACAGCCTTGCTTCTGACTTCTGTAGTGTCTGTCTGTACCGGCACATCTTGGGGCTCAGCCGGAACCGTAGGTGTGGCTTTTATGGGAGTAGCGACTGGGTTAGATGCAAATCTTGCCGCTACTGCTGGGGCTGTAGTGGCGGGCGCTTATTTTGGGGATAAACTTTCACCGTTATCCGATACTACAAACATTGCATCTGCGGCAACCGGTGTAGATTTGTATGAACACATTGCTCATTTATTATATACCACGCTTCCATCTTTTATATTGGCAGCGATAGTTTATATTGTGTATGGGATGAATGTAGATTTTCAAAACGTGACAACACCGGAAAAAGTTGAGTTGATGCTGTCCGGTTTAGCATCGGTTTATCATTTTAACCTGTTATTATTAGTTCCTGTCATCATTATTTTATGGGGCTCTATTACGAAAAAACCGACAATTCCGATAATGTTATTGTCAGCATTCGTTGCAATGTTAAATGCATTCTTTATCCAACATTTTGCGTTAGCAGATATTGTAAATAGTGCGGTCAATGGTTTTAATGTATCAATGATTCATAGCGATATTCAAATTAGTTCGGATTTAAGCCGACTGTTAAATCGTGGTGGCATGAATTCAATGATGGGAACTTTATTAATCTGTTTCTGTGCATTATCGTTCGCCGGCATTTTGTCATTAAGCGGTGCATTGGATGTCATTATTAAAAATCTATTGAAATTAGTGAAATCCACCGCGTCACTCATTGTTGCAACGATTATCTGCGGCTTAACCATGATTGGTGTAACCAGCAACGGACAGGTTTCCATTCTGATTCCGGGGGAAATGCTACGAGATGCCTATATCGAGCGAGGTCTGCACCCTAAAAACCTCAGCCGTACAGTCGAAGACTCAGCAACCATTATAGAGCCGATTCTGCCTTGGACGGCGGCAGGGGCTTATATGGCAGGCACCTTAGGCGTAGCAACATTGTCTTATTTACCTTGGGCAGTGTTATGTTGGAGTGGTATTGTGTTTGCAACAATTTGGGGGATTACCGGCTTTGGTATTGCTAAATTAAATCAATAACTGCTGAAAGTGATCTGCTTCTTAATCGGTTGGCTGTAGTGTTTAAATTGGGAAGCAGATCACTGTATTATGGTGAGAATTGTCGGTTAGTTTTGGGTAATTGGGGTTTTTATTGTTTAACGCAGTGTTCTGCCAGTACTTTCCCAGTGCTGTCTGTCAGCGTGCTAAATTCTTCTTTTTCACTCCACTCCCAATGAATACTACTGTATTTTTGCCCGTTTTCAGACACGACTGGTGTTAAACGGCGGGTAAGGTTATTGAAAGTTAGATTAATCATATTAATATTTTTACTTTTTTTATTTTTTTTGACCACCGGCACAACTTTTACCGCTTTATTATCTTTGCAAATATAATTGGTTGATACACTTTTTTGTGTGGTCTTATTTAACGACGCAGTTTTTGCAGCTAATTTCTTTTCTTCCGCGCTAGTAGTCGTAGCTGTTGATTGTATTGTACAGGCACTGATGCAGAATACGGTTAAAAGTAAAAGAGAAACTCTCAATTTAAACCTCATTATGGATGATATTTATATGTACCGTTTGCTTGGCGTACAAAAGTCGCGCCATTTGATAAGCGCAATATATTGACTCTACCTTGAGCATTAACAACAACCCGCACTTTATCTCCCGGTTTAAAATTGCTCAGTACATTGCCACCGGCGGCTTTAGTCATGGCATTAACATCTGCAATATTCAGATTATTATCGCGAAATACCTGCATTAATGAAACACCGGAAGGAACTGTTAGCGTTTTTGCCCGTCCCGAGCTGATCGGTTCAGCTAATTGCTCATCTCCGTTTGTGCGATTATGCTCTTGTGCGTTTTTTCTAGCTTCACGTTGTTGTTTCTCTTTTTCTGCGCGAGAAAGGTTTTGCTGTTTAGGTGTTTGCTGTTGCCCAGAAGCGCGCTGCTCTATTGCTTTAATACGCTCTGCCGCTGATTTTGGTTGTTTGTTTTGGGAAGCAATTGTGTTACTTTCTGCTGTTTCCGTTGTCTCAACTTCCTCTTGTGTGAGGCTGGAGAATTGCAACGCAGCTTGTGCTAAAGCTGTACTTTCTTGTAGTAATAAAACAGCTGTATTCTCCCTATCATCGGTTTGTGTAGTGGCGACATCCGACGTTACGCTGTTGACTGGCTGCGTTTGCTCAGCTTGATTTTCTGCTTGTGCAGGAGTTTCGTTTTGTTGGGGCGATTCTTGTGTTGCCGGTGCGCTATGATCTTCAATATTCTGGCTTTGATTTAACGGTTGAAATTCAATTGGGAGCGCATTGTTGGTAGTTTGCGCTTGGAAATCCTCAACAGTTGGTGAGTTAGGTTTTAGCCAAAAAAATGCAATTAACAATACTAAAAGACCTAAAATCGCAATAAATAGGCGACGGTGTTTTGGAGGCAATTTTTGCATTACAGACCAATTTTCAGGGTTTTTCATCTTTTTCTCTCCTACAGGTTCTTCGTTTTGTGTTTGCGCTTTTGCTTTAATCGCTTCAAATTCGTTTAAGAAATCATCTTCAGGAGATATAGGCTCATTGGCTGTAGCCTGCAATGTTTTGAATTCATTGACAAAATCGTCTTCCGTGGATAAATCGGTAACAACCGACTGTCTCATGCTGACTTCCGGTATGGGCTCGGACAAAGAAGTTCGGTCAAAAAATTCTTCATTTTGTAACGATTTTTGCTTCACTGTCGTGTTAATTTCTTTTTCAAGACTGATAACGACCGGTTCTTCCGCGACACTTTCATTTAGCAGTTTTTGTGAACTTGAAATATCATCGACTATTATGTCAGAGGAAACCGATGGGCGGTTATCCGACATCAGTATAGACTCATTGTTATTTGTTATTTTCGATACAGGTGCCTCTACTTTATGAAGCAGTTCGTCAGTCCGAGTTTTAACCTCTTCTTTCACCACTTGTGCCGCAATATCGGTTATGAGGCTGTCGATATCTTTCTGCAGCGGCGAAGTGACGGTTTCGCTTTGCGGCATTGCTGATTTTTTAGACACATCTACCACAACTGCCTGTTCCAACTTAGCCGGCGATTCCGGAACGACATGAGAAAAACTGCCGATAGCTTGTTCGGAATGTTTGATTTTTAATGCATCAGAGAAGCCTTGTGTGCTTTGCGATTGTGGCTGCGCTGTAATGGCATCAGAAAAACCGGTTATGGTTTCTATTTTAGTATGTGCTGACATAGCATCAGAAAAACCGGAGGTCGTCTGAACCGGTGGCCGTGTTGTCGGTTCTGCAACAAATTCGGCTCTTGTTTTTGCTTGCATTTGTGGCGGCTCTGATGTGATATCGGAGAATCTATTGTCCATCTGCATTTGCACAGGCGTTGTCGTTGTTATATCGGAAGCCTCAGCTTTTATTTGCGGTTGTGTTGGCACAACATCATTCAATTCTTTGTTTGCTTGTACATTTCTCGGAGCTGAAACAGTACTCGATGTTGAAATATTAGCTGTTTGAGGTTGTGACGGCATGACTCCCGCTGAAACCGATGAGACTGATTGCTGTCCCGAAAGGGGTTGCGTCGATGCGGCAGCATGGTCTTGGCCATTTGTTACTTGAGATGTGGACGACTTAGCAGTTATTGGTTGTGAGACTTGAGCAACCGGTCGTACTTGCGCACTGTTCCCCGTTAATGTCGGCAATGGCATGTTTTTCGAACGCGCAACAGCGTCCTTGTAAGAAACTGATGGGGTAAAGTCTGAGCCGGACATTGTTTGATGCTGTTGTACACTGCCGCCTTTCCTGATCTTTTCTACTTCTCTGAGAAATTCTTCTTGTTCAGGTAACGTCTGATTTGTAACCTGTTGTCCGAACGTCGGCTCTTTGCGCATATTAAATTGAGACGATTCACCTGTCTCTTTTTTCGTCAAAACACTTTTAGCTTTATCAGCAACTTTATCGAATAATGATGGCTCTGATTTTATAGCCTTTTTCGGTGTAATCGGCTCCATATGGTTGAATCCTAAATCCAGCTCATTTTGTGCAGGATTTTGTGCGGTAGAATCATTACGCGAATAATTTTCAGGCGTTCTTTCCACGATATACCTCAAGTGTTGAAAATAGATGGGCGCATATTTAAATGCGCAGTCATAATCTTATCTATTCTATCGGAAATTTTACAGTTTGCCTATGCAAAAATGGCGTGAATATCATTAATTTATGCCAAATAGAGAGTTTTGTTCGGTAAATTGGCAATTTCACGCGCCAATTTGGGCACCAGATAGCCTGATGTCAGGCTTTGTAAAACTCGATAAATTTCCGCCGCACTTTCATCATTAATATAAAAATGGCTCGCGCCTTCCACCTTATCCAATAGGTGTAAATAATAGGGCAAAATACCAATCCGGAATAACTTTTCGCTCAGTTTTTTTAATATGTATGCATCGTCGTTAATATTTTTTAATAATACAGATTGATTAAGTAAAGTTACGCCG
Organism: uncultured Mesocricetibacter sp.; assembly: GCA_905373425.1. Lineage (GTDB taxonomy): Bacteria > Pseudomonadota > Gammaproteobacteria > Enterobacterales > Pasteurellaceae > CAJPST01. Next base: position 6,031 of record CAJPST010000006.1, on the reverse strand, counting down.
ACATTTCTTAATTTTGCCATGGCAGTAGATAATATATCATCAATTTCGTTAGCATGATTAATATGTGTTACCAATAAAGTTTGCAAACGACTGTCGGCTAAAATTTGGCAAAATTCATCAGTGATACGCTGAGGGATTACTACCGGTAAACGGGTATGGATCCGAAGACGACTTAAGTGCGGTATGTTTTCTAACCGTTTTATTAACCAATCCAATTCATGATCTTTTGCCATTAGCGGATCTCCGCCCGATAAAATCACTTCCTCAATTTGAGGATTTTGAGCAATGTAATCCAAAGCTTGTTGCCAGTTCGCTTTATTACCTTTGTTTTGATGATAGGGGAAATGGCGTCGGAAGCAATAACGACAATTGACCGCGCACCCACCTTTTACCATTAATAACAAACGGTTATGATATTTATGTAATATATTGGGAGCCGCGGTGTTTTGCTCTTCTAAAGGATCTTTATCGAACCCTTCGGCAACAATAAATTCTTGTTCAAGTGACATGACTTGTAAAAAAAGCGGATCCTTCGGGTTGCCTTTTTCCATTTTTTCAATGAAAGGACGCGGAACACGCAACGGGAATAACTGTCGTGCGGCAATACTTTTTTCAAATTTTTCAATGGGTAGCTCCAAGATATGTAACAATTCTTTCGGATCAGAAACAGCATCGGCAAGAATTTCTAACCAATTTGCTGTTTTTTGTTCTTCTCTAATCGGGTTATTTTGAGTTAAAATATGCACTTTTATAAAACTAGCTCTATCAAATTGAGGATAACATGGCTACATATACTACCAGTGATTTTAAACCGGGTCTAAAATTTATGCAGGACGGCGAGCCTTGCGTAATTGTTGAAAATGAATTTGTTAAACCGGGTAAAGGCCAAGCATTTACCCGCACGCGCATTCGTAAATTAATTTCAGGCAAAGTATTGGACGTAAACTTTAAATCGGGAACTTCCGTTGAAGCAGCGGATGTTATGGATTTAAACCTAAACTATTCTTATAAAGACGAAGCGTTTTGGTATTTTATGCACCCTGAGACATTTGAGCAATACTCAGCGGATGCTAAAGCTATCGGTGATGCGGAAAAATGGTTATTGGATCAAGCGGAATGCATCGTGACTTTATGGAACGGCGCACCAATCTCCGTTACTCCACCAAATTTCGTCGAATTGGAAATTATTGACACCGATCCGGGTCTGAAAGGTGATACTGCTGGTACAGGTGGCAAACCTGCCACGTTAAGCACAGGCGCAGTAGTGAAAGTGCCATTATTTGTGCAAATTGGTGAAGTAATCAAAGTCGATACCCGTTCCGGCGAGTATGTTTCTCGTGTGAAGTAATGGGAAAATTTCTAAAAACGGCATGCTTGGGTATGCCGTTTTTTATTTATGTTTTTTAATTCGTATCCGATTATTCTCTAACGCATTTTTTATCTTTAAACTCGTATCCTTGCGGACTTACTTCTAAAATTGATGCGTAATTGTCATGCCAGTCACCTAGCACGATTCGGACGTGTTCTGTTTGAACGCTATCTTTTGCTGTAAAAGACGGTAGGATTTTATGGATATTTTCTCGGTGCGTATGTCCGTGAATTAGGCATGTCACATCAAATTGATCCATAATTTGTCGTACAAAATCTTGGTTAACGTCCATAATTTCAGACAGCTTGTGTTGTTTATCAGCTAGGCTTTTCAGACGAATTTTTTGAGCGATTTTTAACCGCACTTTGAGCGATAAACACAAAAACAGTCGTTGCCGCCATTTTTGATGAACTTTCCGACGAAATTGTTGATATTTTTTGTCATCAATACAAAGTGTATCGCCATGACAAAGCAAGGTTGCGCGGCCATATAGATCAATACGTTGGTAATCAGGGAGTAACTGTAAACCACAAGCTTTTGCAAATGTCTGTCCGATTAGAAAATCCCGGTTGCCGTGGATAAAATAACAAGGCACACCTTGTTCGGTCAATGTGCGAATACTGTGTTGTACTTGTTCAATTAAAGTAGATTTCTCATCATCGCCAATCCAGAAATCAAATAAATCTCCCAAAATATAAACTGCATCCGCCTGTGGGGCGAGGTGCTGCATAAAATCTATAAAAAGTGCGGTCAAATTTTGACGCGTTTCGCTGAGGTGTAGATCGGCGATAAAGTAGGTTTTTTTCATCAAAATTCTCTTCTTGGTTGAAACGCTATGGGTTATAACAGATAATATTATGCCTTATTCCATGTTTTGAAATACAATAATTTACCCATTTTTTAAGGTTATAAATTTATGTTGATAGTACTTCGTGCGATTGTAGTTATTTTCTGTTGCATTGTCATCAGTGTGGTTGGAACGTTGTATTCGTTAATTCGTTTTCGCCATCCTAGTAATGTGGGAGTGGTGGCGCGTTGGTTCGGACGGTTATATCCGTTCTTCGGCTTACAGGTGGAACACCGCTTTGAGCCGAACGCCTATAACGTTGGGCCTTGTATTTATATCGGTAATCATCAGAACAATTACGATATGGTGACGATTTCGTATATGGTTATGCCACGTACAGTCAGCGTAGGTAAAAAGAGTCTGATTTGGATTCCTTTTTTCGGGCTAGTTTATTGGATTACAGGAAATATTTTGTTGGATCGTGAGAATCGGAGTAAAGCGCACAGCACAATGGCGGAATTAGCCCGTCGGATTCAAGAAGATAATGTGTCGGTGTGGATGTTTCCTGAAGGCACACGTAGTCGTGGACGTGGTTTATTGCCATTTAAAACCGGCGCATTTCATGCGGCAATCGCAGCGGGCGTACCGGTTGTACCGGTGGTATGCTCGACAACCCATAATCAAGTGGATTTAAACCGCTGGAATAACGGCAAGGTAATTTGTGAACTGATGGAGCCGATTGACAGCCGTCATTACAGCAAGGAAAACGTACGTGAATTTGCGGAGCATTGCCATGCTGTGATGGCAAAACGCATTGCCGAATTAGATGCGGAGTTGGCGCAAAGTAAAGAAAATAAGGCATCGTAATGAATCAGGCGCGCCGTCGGTTGTTCAAAACGACATTAATTTCCACCGCACTTTTAAGCTTGCCTCAATCATTATTGGCAGCAAGCCGTCAACCGTTAACCATTCCGCCATTATTAGAAAGTCGCCGCGGTAAGCCGGTGTTGCTCGGAATGGAAAGCACTCAGGTGAAATTACAGGATAATTTGGTTGATGTGTGGGGATTTAATGGGCAATATCTTGGCCCAACGGTGAAAGTGAACAAAGGCGATTTTGTTAAATTAACTTACCGTAATAATTTGCCTCAACCTGTGGCGATGAATATTCAGGGCTTGCAGGTGGCAAGCGAACTTCTCGGCGGAACAAATCAGCCTTTGCAAACGGGGCAATCATGGTCGCCGATTGTGCCGATAACCCAATCTGCCTCCACTTGTTTTTATCATGCCTGCACGTTGGCAAATTCCGCTTATCAAGTCTATCGAGGATTGGTCGGTTTGTGGGTTGTGGAAGATGAACATAGCCGCAAAGCACAGCTACCGAACAAATACGGAGTGAATGATATTCCGTTAATTTTGCAGGACTTAGCACTTAATAATGCAGGGATGCAATTATTCCACCAAAACGAACCGCACTTTTTGGGAGATCGCCTGTTTGTGAATGGACAGCAAACTCCCTTTCTTAATATAGAACGTGGCTGGATTCGCCTACGTATCTTAAACGCTTCCCTTTCAAGAGCTTACGAATTGCGCTTTGATGATGAGCGTGAAATGTTGCTAATTGCGCAAGATCAGGGTTTTTTACCACAAGCGCAAAGTGTTAAATCCCTATGGCTCGGCATGGGCGAACGGGCGGAAATTTTAGTGGATATGAATGAAGGTGGCAATGCGACATTGATTGCCGGACAAAAGCGTGGCTTCATTGATAATCTTAGTATGCTTTTAGGTTCAGGTAATGAGTTAAGCGATAATACGGTGTTGGAGCTGCGTCCTGAAGGCTCGGTTTCCGCTTTCAATAACAAACCGCAGACTCAGTTCGCCGACACTGTCGTATTGCCAAAGAATATTGCTCAAACCCGTGAATTTGAGCTAGATGCGGCTAATGCCATGCTTAATCAAAAACACTTTGATCCGAGACAAATAGACGTATATGCTAAATTAAATTCAACGGAGCGTTGGGTATTGACCAGTAGTACGCCGACGGCTTTCCGAGTGCAAGGTGCAAGGTTTGTCGTGGAATCCGTTAATGGACAAAATACAGAACCCAGTCGATTAGTCTGGAAAGATTCGATTAGGGTTGATGGTAAAGTGCAGGTTCTTATTCAGTTTAATAATTTATCTTCCAATACCAAGCCGTTTTTTTTCGGCTCTGCGGACTTAATGCAGGCAGACAAAGGTGCTGTTGGGTTAATGGTGGTTCAGTAATTGGAGTGTAAAAATGCGTAGGCTCTTTTTATTATATTTTATATTAATGACGGGCGGTGCGGTGGCTGAAATACAAATTGCAGAATATGGCGAACCACTAAAAGATGGCAGTCAATATCGGCATTTATTGACTTTATCCGAACAGGAAACGAACAAGCACGGTTATGATGGGAGTTTTTATAACATTTCAATCATTCCTGTGCGAGATGTGCAAAATAAATCATATTTCCTTGTGTCTTACCAACCGAAAGAGGCGTTCGTACCACCCCGATTAGGGCAAAACGGCAAACACAAATCTTTTCGCATATACATTGACGCCTCAAATAACGCGATGAAGCTCTATTTATCAAAATAGCAGCCGTGCAAAACTCAGTAAAAATACACCGCACTTTGAGGTTAAATGTTATTTAAAAATACGACGACTGCGCGAATAAATATTTGGTGTGCGTTTGAACTGGCTAATAAATAACACAACAAATAACAACGCATAACAAGCGAAGATAAATAAAATCCATTGCGCCATTGAGAATCCTAAAAATTGCCAAGGGATTTCGCTACAAGAACCACTTGGCTCAAATAGTGACGGGAACCATTTATCTAACGGAAATGCTCGCGGAAATTCGACTATGTAAGAACATTGATTCCAAGGTCCCGGGTTGGTTTGGTAATCAATGTGTTTAACGGCAAGCGCGATGCCTTTCACCGCACTGAAGCCACCGATTAGCAATGCAAGTAGGCGAAAAACAATAAAGTTTGGTAGAAATAATCCGAATAATCCGGCAAAGGCGATGCCAAACAGTGCAACACGTTCGTAAATACACATTACGCAAGGGGCAAGCCCCATTCCGTGTTGAAAATAAAACGCCACCGCTTCTAAAACCAAGGCGGAACATAATAACAGAAACCAACCACCACGGTGAGTCGAGAGCGTTTTAAGATAATTTAGCATTTTATTTTCCTTAATAATATTAATTTATTATGCCTATTTGTAATAGCCATTGGGTAAACGACGGCAGAAAAAATTCAACAGATAGCAAACCGACTAGCGCTAGCACAATAGTATAAGGGAGGGCCATATAGACCATTCTACCATAAGATAAGCGAATTAGCGGTGCTAAAGATGAAGTTAATAGGAATAAAAATGCCGCCTGACCGTTCGGTGTCGCAACGGACGGTAGGTTTGTCCCGGTGTTGATTGCTACGGCCAATAAATCGAATTGTTCCCGTGTGATACTACCTGCTTGTAAAGCATTTTTCGCTTCATTGATATAGACGGTACCAACGAAAACGTTATCTGAAATAGCAGACAACAAGCCGTTAAAGACATAAAACAGCATCAGTTGCGCACTTTCGGAGGCAGCCAGTACGAATTGAATAATCGGGGCGAATAGATTTTGATCGATAATAACCGCTACAACGGAGAAGAACACCACTAATAACGCGGTGAAAGGCAAGGATTCCTGGAAAGCACGTCCAAGCGCATGTTCGGTAGTAACGCCACATAGCGATGTGGCAAAAATAATTACGCTTAATCCGATTAACCCTACTGCGGCTAAGTGAAATGCTAAACCTATAACCAGCCATATACCAACTAATGCTTGAATAATGAGC